>JBFFDB010000008.1:0-17575 GCA_041559595.1 Sulfurimonadaceae bacterium | reverse complement strand
TCAAGCTGTTCAGCAAGACGATTTGCACCATGCTTAGTGCGTGTAAATACAAGTACTTGCTGCCAATTATTTTCTTTGATAAGATGAGTTAGCATTTCGCGTTTACGCACTTTATCAACAGGATAAACAATCTGTTCTACTGCTGAAGACGTTTCGTTTGTACGTGCTACTTCTATGAGTGCTGGGTTATTTAAAAGGCCATCTGCAAGACGCTTGATCTCATTTGAGAATGTCGCTGAGAAAAGAAGGCTTTGTCGCTTTTGAGGAATTACTTTTAAAATCTTTTTGATGTCATGGATGAAACCCATGTCTAGCATTCTATCTGCCTCATCAAGAATAAGGTATTCAACATCTCTAAGATCAAGGGCACGCTGGTTCATTAAGTCAAGAAGACGACCCGGCGTACCAATAACAATATCAACACCATTTTTAAGTGTATGTATCTGAGGGTTAATGCTCACACCACCAAAAATAACTGTTGATTTAAAAGGAAGGTATTTCCCATAATCTCTGACGCTCTCAGCAACCTGAGAAGCAAGTTCGCGCGTTGGTGTCAACACAAGGGCACGTACTGGACGTTTTCCTTTTGGCTTTGGTGACTTACTTAGTAACTGTAAAATAGGAAGGGTAAAACCTGCTGTCTTACCTGTACCTGTTTGCGCACCAGCCAGTACATCTTTGCCTTCTAAAACAACAGGAATTGCCTGTGCTTGAACGGGTGTAGGCGTATCATAGCCCTGATCTTTAATAGCACGTAAGATGTGCTCATTTAAACCTAAATCTGTAAATTTCATTTATATATATCTTTGTGATCAAACCTTCCACGTTAATGGGTCGGTCTAGTTTGAAGGGGGGTTTTGTTTTTATAAAAAAACGAAGTCAGTCATCGACCGAGGATGCTGAAGTTAGTGGAATTATACCATAAGTTTAATAAATATTTTTTATAATTATAGTTTATTTACAATGTTTGCTTAAAAAACTATTCAATTGGTTAGCAAACTCATGTGCATCTTTTTGTGAAAAGGCCTTAGGACCCTTAGTCATCTCACCGCTTTCACGTATCTCTTCCATAAGGTTTCGCATGGCAAGATACTGCTTGATATTATCCACTGAATATAACTCACCTCTATGATCAATAGCATGGGCATTTTTAGAGATGATTCTATCCGCTAATGGAATGTCTGCAGTAATAACCAAGTCACCTTCTTGTACCATCTCCACAATTTTATGATCTGCCTCATCAGCACCTTGATCAACAATGATATAGTCTACTAATGTTGACTTAGTCCCTAGATCTATCTTCTTATTAGCGATGACATAGGTCTGCAAGTTCAGTCGTTCAATAGAGCGAACTAAAATAGGTTTTAGTAAGTTAGGAAAAGCATCTCCATCTATAAATAATGTCATAATTCTTCACTCCTATACATGTTTTGATCATGAGATATTACCCGAAACAAACAAAAATACATTCCCTAATCCTAAGGGAATTACATTTAGTAACATTTATCACATTTTTGATATAAATCACTTAATTAATATTGACAACATATACATATATTTTATAGTATCCCAACTTATCATCAAATAGATAGTAACAAAAAATAATATGATTGGTTTTTTTAAAGACTCTAAAGAATATTACTTTTATCATTTAATACTGGCTATTTGGGGAAATAACAGTGTTCATAAAAATATAATATAAAGGGTAAAGATGAACTTTAAAAATACTTGTCTAACACTAGCTTTTTAATTAGCGACTGCAACTACACTTGTTGCGAGTATGCAAGAAACCAACGAAAATAAGCACATGTACCAAAATAGCATTAAAGTGCTAAGTACAACTGAAATTGCAAATCGTTCGTATGATGACTATGCAATGAACAACTACGGTATTGTAACTGCTGATAAAGCTGCTTCATGGATTACGGACTGGGAAAATAACAAACCTGCTGGCGTAGACGGAAAACTTTTTGTAATGCAAATGGGTGATATTGCTGGAACTGAATATAATTACATCAAAAGTAATGGTGTAGATACTTTCACTTTCGATCGTACTGCAGGTTGTACAACTACAGGTGATTTTAGAAATGATGGTGTTTCTAATGTTCCTAAGCCTGTATTTACTGGTGCTCAAATGGATGAAGCGTTTATGGCTTATAACATTGACCCTAAACACGATATGTTCTTATTAGTTGTTGCTGAAGCTGATGGCGGATACTATGCGGGTGCAATTAGAATGTGGTATACACTTTCTTACTGGGGAATTCCTCAAAAGAATATTGCAGTACTAAGTGGTCAAGCATCATCTGTACTTAACCCAGAAATCAACACAGACCTTCAATCATACGGTTACACTAAGGCTGACCTATTTACTGCTAATCAATCTGTTCCAACAATGAACGGTACACATTCAATCAAAGAAATCAAGCGTGATGGAACTATCCTTCAAGCTACAACTGGTGATATGATGGAACTTGTTGCTAACGGAACTGAAAATGCAATTATCATTGATGCACGTTCTGCAAGTGAGTACTTTGGTACTAAAGCAGCTAAAACAGAATTCAAAGTATGTGGTAATGGAACAGAACAATGTTACACAGCGTTTGATGGACACATTGCCAGTGCAAAAAATATCTACTACACAGATGTAATTAATACAACTGATGCTAATGTTGATGTTAACCTTGATGGCACTATTGATGCTAAAGATGCTTCTTATACTTTCAAAAACATCTTTGAAATCGAATCTATTTTTGCTGCTGCAGGATATCAAGCAGGTCAAACTGCATATGTATACTGTCGTACAGGTACAAAAGCATCTATGTTAACATTTGCTTCTGCTGCTATTCTTGGTAACCCAACTCGTATGTATGATGGTTCATGGATCCAATGGGGTAAGATGGCAAATGCAATTGATACGAATGGTGCAGAGCTACTTCCTTCAGATACTAAATGGAGATTAGATGTTTCTGAGTATACAGAATCAATTACTCCTAGTACAAAAGGTACTGACTTTGTAAGCCCTCATGCTGAAGGTAGTCTTCACCTTGATGCTACAAACACAAATGCAATTATCAATGAAGATAAGGCATATAAGCTAGCTAAATAGTTTATACGTCTCATAGCTTCAAAGAGTTCTCTTTGAAGCTAGTAGTTTTTAAATGTTACTATTTTACATTGCACTTATGAAAAATGCTCTACTTTCCCCTTATTCAAACTTATGTAACACTTGTGTAACACTCTTCGTATTAAAATACTTCAAATAAAAATCTATTAACAATTTGCCCAAGAAAAAAAATGAAAAAATGTATTAATACACCTCAGCCATGTTTAGGTAGAGATTCTCAAAACTATTGTCAATTTAAGTTATGCTGTAAAGAAGAGATTCAAGATGAGATAGAAATCGCTCAAAATGTTGTTGATGCGATAAATGACTTCTCACCCGATAAAGAAAGTCTATTAAGAGTGAGTTCTACGCTTTCTTATGCTGCACAGGTCATCAATAAAAATGAAGAAGAAGAACGCATAGAAGTTCTTCCTATTATTCATCGTTTTTCTGTCTTGATTCACGAATTTCAAGAGAAGATATTACTCGATACTGATATCACAAATTTAGCCTGTTCTTTTAGCAATGAACTTCAAAAATGGTTTAGATTACACTTCCTAGAAGGTGTTGAGCACAATTTTGCACTCGTTCAAAGACAGTCAATACTAGCGGATATCAATACCATTGAAATGGCCTTAGGCCTCTGTATGATAGAAGATTGTTCAGACTCTTTGGATGATCTTTTTTTCTAGAGTTACTCCAGAATCCAAACAGAAAACTTCTTTCCTTTAATCTTGCCCTTTTGCAATTGCTTATGGGCTTCTAAAATAGACTTTCGAGCGATTGCTACGTACGATTGTCTCTCATAAATATCTATCTTACCTATAGCACTTCCATCTAGTCCTGCATCACCTGTCAGCGCACCTAAGATATCTCCTGGACGCATCTTGTCTTTTTTTCCGCCTTCAATAACTAGCGTTACATTTGGTGGCTTAATAGTAAAGCCTTTTAAATCTTTTAAACTATTACTCTCATCAAAAATACGCGTGTCATTTTTATACTCATCTGCGTGACGCAATTGCTCATTTGTGAAAAGGGTAAAGGCTATCCCTTCTTTTCCCGCACGACCTGTTCGACCAATACGGTGTGTATACGTCGCCTCATCATGAGGAAGGTCATAATTCACAACCATCTCTAAATCTTTGATATCTAGACCACGTGCAGCCACATCAGTGGCAATGAGCACTGAACATGAACGGTTTGAAAACTGTACTAACACATCATTTCTTTCATACTGTTCTAAATCACCATGAATAGCGAGCGCGTCAATGTCGCGCTTACGAAGTGCAGAAGCGATCTCTTGACATTCAAGCTTCGTATTTGAAAAAACGATCGTCGTTTCTGGCTCATACTTACCTAAAATGTTTACTAAGGTGTTGAGTTTATTGTCTGCATCTGTGCCGTAAAAATGCTCAGCAATCTTATTGGCACTTTCATTTGAAATTGTCTTCACACTTACTGCATCATTTTGGATACTGCTGCTTAATCCTAATATCTCATCGGGGAAGGTCGCAGAAAAGAGAAGCGTCTGACGCTCGGCAGGTGCGTAAGAGATAACCTGTTCGATCTCTTCAATAAAACCCATGTCTAGCATCCTATCTGCCTCATCTAAAACAAGGGTATCCATATTTTCAAGGTTTAATGAACCTTTTTTTAGATGCTCATGTATTCGTCCTGGTGTTCCCACAACAATATGTGCACCATGACGAAGTGAACCTAGTTGTGGTCCAAAGGCTGAACCTCCACAAAGAGTCAATATCTTAACATTATGTGTTCCACGAGCAAGGCGGCGCAACTCTTTTGCGACCTGATCTGCTAGCTCACGTGTCGGACACATAATAAGTGATTGGATTCTAAACTTTTTAACTTGAAGCTTACTCAGTAGACCAATACCAAAGGCAGCGGTCTTACCGCTACCTGTTTTTGCCTGAGCAATGATATCAATATTGTCTAAGACCAAAGGCAAAGCCTGTGCCTGTACCGGGGTCATCTCTTTGTAGCCAAGTTCGTTTAGGTTATGTAACATCTCATCTGATAAAGAGAGTGTTGAAAAGTTTGTATTATTCATAATGAAAGTATATCCTATACAAGGTTTATTCTAGCTCGACCAGACACTCTTCAACTCACTAGTCATAACATTCCCTTATTTAAAGCAATTCAAGATACAATTTCGTATTACTTTTCAAGGACTACTGTGACTTTCAATCAAATCAAAATGGCACTTTATGCAACCTATCTTACAAACTATTATGGCTTTAAACTCCGAGGCATAAGCGATGCCAAAATACGAAAAGAACGTCGTATTCAATACGCTTCACAGCTTCTTGGAAAACTCAACATCAAAATAAATGTTATCAATAAAGAAAAACTTCCTCAAGATGGGCAATACCTTCTTGTATCCAACCATCGTTCTGTTATCGATCCTCTTATTATAGAAATAGCCACAAAAGATACAAATCTATATGGAAACTGGATTGCCAAAAAAGAGTTATATAATTCATTTTTCTTTGGTGTCTTTGTACGAAACTCTGGAACGGTTCTACTGGACAGAGAGTCTTCTCAAATGGGTGGGTTTTTTAGTGATATCAAAGCCTGTGTAAAACGCGGCGAATCAATCTTTATCTTTCCAGAAGGAACGCGTAACAAAAGTGAAAACGAACTGGGTGAGTTTAAAGAAGGCTCACGTATTATCGCTGTAAAAAATCGTTTACCTATACTTCCAGTCTTTATACGCTCACAAGCAAATGATGTACTTATTGATTCACTAAAAGGTGAGAAAAAAGAACGTATTATTGATATAGAAATCGGTGATATCATTGATTACAAAGACAAGAGCCTTCCTTTAGACGAGGCCTATAGAAAACAGTTCAATATAAAATAGTTCATTTTCTTCATGCACTTCTACTAGCATCTTTGTCATATGACGATTTACTTTTATATAAGAAGTGTTGCAAGACGATTACAGAGCGTCTTACTTTTGTTTAAAAAGACTCCATGGTTCTTTCCATAATAAAAGCTGCTTTGAACATGCCTCACTTAAAAAACGTTCTCCGCTTTGAGGAGGGCAGACAAAACTATATGCTTTTTCATTTAGCGTAAAACTAAGCGCATACGCATGCAAGTATCCGCGCTCTTCTAGTTTTGCATCTTCAACTGCTGAATATCGTATATCGCCCGCTATAGGAGAGCCTATACTTTTAAGTGCCACTCTGATCTGATGTGTTTTACCTGTATGAGGTTTAACTAAAAAAAAGCGCTCGCCTTCTCTTAAGGCGACACTATGAAACTGAGTGATAGCAGGGTTGTCATTTGTCTTTAAAAACTTATAAGAGCCTCTTCGGGCAGACCCCATATCGCCCTTTATCCAGCCTTGTTTTTTCTTTGGTTTACGCAGTGATATAGCGAGATAAAACTTTTGTATCTCTCTTTGCTCAAAAAGCTTAGAAAGTTTATTTGCCATGTCACTACTCTTTGCTAACAGAAGCAGACCTGAGGTCATCTTATCCAGTCTGTGTACGCTGTATAGCTTTATACCAGTCTGATCTTCTGCCTTAACCACAAAACCTGCACCGTCTTCGGAATGAAAGCTCAGACCTTCTGGTTTATTAAAAACTAAGAACTCATCATTCTCAGCAATTATCTCAAGCATAACTACTCTTCAAAACACTCTTCTTCAGAGTCTTTGAGAAACTCTAAAAAATCTTTATCATTTTTGGTATCAAGTCTACTGTAGCTTTGTGCGTCATACTCTTTTAAGATCTTGTCATCTACACAAGCACAATAGCTAGCGTTGTGCTCACGCAGACAAGTCTCTTCAAGAGATATCTTTTCATTCTCTTCCCACTGATAATATTTTGTATAAAAAGGATAAAGGACCCAGGCTCCAAACCCTATTGCCAAAACAATATTCATAATATACTCGCGCTTACGTGTTTGTACGTATTTCCATGCATCATATCCGATGAAAAGTAAAAACACTATCTCTAAACCTATAATAAACCAGTCGCTATCTAAAAAATCAAACATACCTATCCTTAAAAGCGAAATTATAGCTGTTTAGTATATAATTAGAGAAAAAAAGGTCTAAAATATCCCCACAATGGATACTTGTTATTGTCCTTATCGCTTTAGTATATTTTTTATTTATCAAGAAAAAGCCACTTCCAGGTGAAAACAAAAAAAGCTCAACATCTAAAAAAGCTCAAGATGATGACATGGTTGCATGTAAAAAATGTGGCGTATACGTCTCTTTAAACGAGGCTCTACTTCAAAACGGTGAGTACTTTTGCTCAGACGAATGCCTAAGTTAAGGAGAGCATAATGCTTCTATTTGGACACCCTCATATTCCTAGTGAAAAACTTTATCATGTTAACTCCATAGCAGCCATAGAGCATACCCCACCTAATTCATGTCTACTGTTTAGTTTTGATGAACAAGTATTTGAACTAATAGAATATGCCAACACTAATATGCTTTCATTTGCTCTGGATGTAACAAACCTCAAAGAGGCTATTATCTCAGAGAACCTCGATGCAAAGTATCTTTTATGCCAAGAACAAACTGCCAATAGCATCCAAAAAGCTGCAGACACTTATGTCTTTGATGCCAAAGTACTTGTTCATATAAAAGATGAAGAAGGTATAGAAGCCTTTGCAAACGAAGGCATAGACGGAGCAATTTTCTCCGAAGCTATCATTAAGATCTCTTAAACACCTTTCTGGCACATACTTGCACTAAGATACGACCATAGGAGTATCTTTAACATTATATTGGTCTCAACACTTGTTTTGATTCTAGCCTTTATCTGGATTTCTTCACATGATAGACACCATAGCGTCAAATAAGTAATTTTTGCTATGATAAGAGTATGAAACATCTTATTTATAGCCTTAGCATCGTCTTATTATTTACTGCCTGTTCATCTACCCCTCCACCGTATCAACCTAGTTCATCCAAACAGTCCCCAACACTAAAGAAGCTCTACGCACACTATAATTCTTGGCGAGGAACATCATATGAATATGGTGGACTTTCACTCAGCGGAGTGGACTGTTCAGGATTTGTTTTTCAAGCTTATAGATCTGTCTTTAATATTTCACTTCCTCGTTCTACAAAAGATCAGGTGAGAAAAGGAAAACGCGTTTACATTAATGAACTTCGGACTGGGGATCTTGTCTTTTTTAAGACAGGGTATAAGGTTTATCATGTAGGGATTTATACTGAAAAAGGAAAATTCATGCATGCGTCTACAAGCAAGGGTGTTATCATGTCAAGTGTAAAAGAGGGGTATTGGAGAAAGCATTATTGGCAGGCTAGACGCCTCATCTAAGAGGGCCTATACTGTTTGAGCATCTTTTTGTGCGTATAACTCTTTTTCTCTAGCAATAATAACATCTGCTAAAAAGAAAAATGCTTTTTCCCAAGCATCCATAATTTCAGGTGTTGCCGCGTCACCAAGAACTTTTTTGATAGCACCTAGTATAGCTTCACCAACCCATGGATAGTGTTTAGGTTCTACATTAACACCTACATGAACTGCAGCCATATTTTCAATTCCTGCACCCAATGCACCTAAGTTATCAATGTTTGCTGCATAGGCATATACTGCAGAAGCCAGTTTTTTATACTGATCAGGTGCAGCATTTTTGAATAGTTCTTTTGCTTCTGGATGGTTTTCAAATAAAATCTCATACATTGTCGTTGTAATTGTTTCACCATGTTCTTTTAGTACAGGCGCTGTTGCTTTGATTATTGCTTTTGTTTCTTCAGTCATCTAGTTTCCTTTTAGCAGTATTAGCTATTTTTTAAATTAATGGATTATACTGAGGTGTAAAAGAAAAATTATTGATAATTGTCAAGAAAGAGTTGATCAAAGGACCTTATATGCCTTCTGCAGTTTTTGGAGTTTTTCTTCTTTGATCAGCTGTTTTGTATTTCTAGAAAAGGTTTCAGCACTCATTCCTAGTAGAGCTGATATCTCATACTTTTTAAGCTCTAACCCCAAACTCGGGTTTTGTTTATAAAAATGCAAGATCTTCTCTTTGGCAGTTGAGGCAATATTAAAATGAATATTTTGTTGCAGGAGTTGTATCTTATTCAACAATGACTGGATGATCTCATATGCCACTTTTGGATTTGTTAGAAAGTTCTTTTCAAAAGCATCTAGTTCTATCTTGATCACAGCTCCTTCTTTTTTAAACATCGCCGTAGAAGGAAAAGGAAGACGTTTTAAAATAGCAGGTTCAGCTATCAACGAATACGGCTTAAAAAAACCAATAATGATTTCATTTCCCTTATCATCATGCTTATATACACTAACTAAACCTTCCAATAGAACAAACAGGGCATCACTTTTTTCACCTTGCATAAAAAGAAGAGCATCTTTATCATAATGATGAATAGAAGAGATTTTACTGAGTTCATTTAACTCCTCTTCATTCATAAAAGAGAATAGATAGACCTCTTTCAAGATATCGTTCATAGGTTTATGCTTCATCTTTGTTCTCCAAATCCAAGTTCGTGACATACCTGTAAAAATGTCTCATCTAAGGAAGCCTCTAATATCAGATGTTCTTTAGATACAGGGTGAATGATACTTAAACTCGACGCATGCAAAAGAAGTCGATGACAATTAAACTGTTCTCTAAAAAAACGGTTATGTTCCCCTCTTCCATATTTCGTATCACCTACAATGGGATGAAGTATATGTTTCATATGACGGCGAAGTTGGTGCTTACGTCCTGTTTGGGGTTTAAGTCTTAAAAAAGAGTAGCGCGTTGTCTCATAGCGTCCCACACAAAAGGGAAGTTCAACCTCTTGCAGTTTCTCATACAAGGTCACTGCCTCTTGCGCATCTTTGTCTTGATCTGCCTTAGAATCCGTCATCTTATCTAAGACCTCTTTAAGTGCGTAATCTATCTCACCACTCTCATCTGTATACCCTCTTACCACTGCAAGGTATTCTTTTTTAAAGATACCCTCTTGCATCTGCTCAGACAAGGATCTGGCCACCTCTTTACTCAGCGCAAATAGAAGTACTCCCGAAGTCGGCTTATCCAAACGATGTACAGGATAAACATACTGCCCTATCTGGTCGCGTAAGATTTGAATAGCAAAGCGTGTTTCATCCTTGTCTATCCATGATCTGTGTACTAAAAGATTAGAGGGTTTGTTAATGGCAACAATATATTCATCTTGGAAAATTATTTCTAAGCGTTCTATAGTACTGTCTTGCGTCTGAAGTTCTTCGTTCACTAGACTATACGACGCTCAATACTAGGAGACAATGATGTTAAGACCTCATACCCAATCGTCTCACAAGACGCTGCAATCTCATTTGCATCATCAAAGATAAGAAGCTTGTCTTTAGAGCTTTTAAATGAACTGTTATCCATAGATACACGTCCAAGCAGTTCATCACCATCAGGCGTTAGATACGTGTTTGAAAGCAGGCGCGAAAGTCCGTCTGCATACCCAATGTCATAGTTTGTGACTTCTATATCTTCTGTCGCTTCAAAAGTCGCGTTATAACCTAAACGCTCACCTTTTTTTAAAAGACGAGAAGATATCTTTTGTGCAACAAGAGATAAGACAGGTTTAAGACCTGTTTCTTCAAAGCCTCTATCCATCTGTAAACAACCATATGCTGCAATACCAACACGTACCATATCTTCATTAAAATGCTCACTTCTAAACAGAGCTGCTGAGTTGCATGAATGAGAACGAAGACCTTCACTTTTCTCTTTTAACGCATCGAAGTTTTTCTTTTGCCAAAACCACTCTGCGCTCATGGTATCTGCACTTCGATAATGGGTAAACATAGCTTCTAGGTTTAACTCTTTTTCTTGAATCAAACTCATCGCTTCATCAAACTCATCCATAGCTATACCGTTTCTGTGCATACCTGTATCAACTTTGAGCTCAACGCGGGTGTTTTTACTAAACTGGCATATGCTATCTAAACTGTTTATTGTGTAAACAAAACTGCCTGAAGGAGAAAGAGGAAAGCTAGGTGCAAGTATCAAAATATATTCAAAATATTCGTTTATCATCTTTGCTTCGTGTTCACTTCGAACGACTGCTCGTTTAATTCCATACTCTTTTGCCATAGAAGCAACTTCGAGTAGACCATGTCCATAAGCATTATCTTTTAAGACAAGAGCTATTTTATCTTTGTCTGCGGTTTTTTGCGCGATAATGTCAAGATTATGAAAAAATGCTGATTTATTGAGTTCTATATAAGACATAGCGCCATTATAGCAAGAAAGAGTTTATCCATGAGACGTTTACCCGCTGAATTTGAAAAGCAATCCTTTATCCAAGTCATCTTTCCACATAAAGATAGTGACTGGTCTGAGTATTTAGACGATGCGCAAGAGAATTTTGTTGATATCATCAAGGCTATTGCAATGTACCAAGAGTGTCTAGTAGTGTGTGATGATAAAGAATATGTACAAAACAAGTTTGATTCTCATACTAATCTGCATTTTGTTCAAGTACCTACTAATGACACCTGGTCACGGGACTGTTCTGCCATCACTGTATATGAAGATGAAAAGCCTCTTCTGTTAGACTTCACCTTCACCGCCTGGGGAGGAAAATTTAACGCGGATTTAGATAATAAACTTTCTCAAGAACTTTCTAGTGTGTATGATGCACCTATGAAAAAAATGGATTTTATCCTTGAAGGTGGTGCGATTGAGAGTAATGGAAAAGGCACTCTGCTTATTACATCGGAATGTGTCTATAATCCAAATAGAAATGACCTGAGCATTGAGCAGAGCAATAAGCTATTAGAAGAGTCCTTTGGTGTCACAAACATCCTCTCACTAGAACATGGTTACCTTAGTGGTGATGATACAGACTCGCATATCGATACACTCGCACGCTTTGTAAATGAAAACACTATTGTTTATTTACGATGTGATAATAAATATGATGAGCACTTTAACCAACTTCAAAAAATGGAGACTGAACTAAAAACCTTTAAAGACCAAGATGGGAATCCATTTAATCTAATTCCTCTTCCCTTTACAAAACCCATATATGATGATGAAGAACGTCTGCCTGCTACTTATGCAAACTTCCTTATCCTTAATGAAGCTGTCTTGGTCCCTGTATATAATGATCCTCATGATGAAGAAGCCATAGCAACACTAAGCAAAGCCTTTCCTCAACGCAAGGTCATTGCTATAGATTCACAAACACTTATCCGTCAACATGGAAGTCTGCATTGTGTCACCATGCAATTTCCAGCTGGTGTTAACTTGAAAACTTAACATTTTTCTAATATGAACTTTCGTATCATCAAGGTATAAAGGTTGATTATGGAACTTTCTGTATATCTAGGCCGTATGCCTATAATGCGCGATGTTGACCATGTCTTTGCTTATGAACTTTTACATCGTTCAACGGATATGAACCGTACTGTTGTAACAGACAATATGCACGCTACAGCGCGTGTGCTTGTAAATGCACTTAACTATATAGGTCTTCAAACTCTCACCCATAACAAACATGCTTTTATCAAGCTTGATGATAAGGCTATATGTGATGACCTTATCCACTGTATCAGTCCTCAACATTTTATTTTAGAGATTCTAGAGAGCTCAAAAATCAGCTCAGATTTTGTTGAACGACTTTCTGAGTTACATAAGAAGGGGTATAGGTTTGCACTAAACCATTATAAAATAAGTGATGAATTCATACTTCACTTTAAGGCTATCTTACCTTTTCTCTCTTATATAAAAATTGATGTCAGGCATAGTGCACGCGAAGATATAGCCCGTGTACTTGCCCAACTGAGCTCGCTTGACACCAAGTTTATCGCTGAAAAAGTAGAAGATGAAGAAGACTATCTCTGGGCTAAAGAGATAGGGTTTGAGTATTTTGAAGGGTATTACTTTTCAAAGCCGCAAATTTATATTAAAGAGATGATTGATCCAGAAAGTGAGACACTCCTACGACTTATCTACTTACTTAAAATAGAAGCCAGTTTGGAAGAGGTGATTTTAATCTTTAATAATTCACCTTACTTAAGTGTCAATCTTTTAAAATTTATCCACTTGCACCAAAACAAAAAAGACAAAGGTATATCATCCATTGATCAGGCACTTATTCTTTTAGGTCGTGAGAAGTTGAGCTATTGGATCGAACTGATGATCTATGCTCAAGACAGTAGTAATAGTGACGATGAAAACATCTCTTCACCATTGGGAAAAATAGCTCGTCAAAGAGCAGCATTAATGGAAGAACTAGCTCACCTTTTACAAACAAAAGAATTAAATTTCGCAACTTCGGCTTATCTTGTCGGGATATTATCACTTGCTGAGGCAATGTTTCAAAGTAGCTTTCAACACCTCTTTGAACAGATGGATATAGACCAGCATATCTCAAATGCCCTTCTCCATAAAAAAGGCACTCTAGGTGAACTTTTACAACTTTGTACCGCTGTAGAAAAAAATGATTTTGAAAACATCGATAAACTTTTACATCACTTTGGTTTGAATCAAACGCAACTCAATCATGCCATGCTCTCTGCTTATAAACGAACATCAGCCTTTGAGTGTTAAACTATTATTTTGACTCTTGAGTAATTACTTCTTGAGGGTGAAAGAGTAGGCTAAAACCTTGATATAGAAAAAATCCTGAGGCAACAAGTAGAAGGGAGATAATAACTTTATTTTTAAGTGTCATGAAAAAATCTTTTTATGTATTTTAACATATCGTGTAATTTTTTTAACAAATTCAACAATTTATGAAAAAAAATCTTCATTTTTAATAAGAAGGACCGATAGTGTGGTAATATTAAGAAAAAACAGGAGTTTTATAATGAGAAAAGGTTTTACACTAGTAGAGTTAATCTTCGTTATCGTTATCATCGGTATTTTAGCAGCGGCTGCTATTCCACAGTTTACTAACCTAAAGCAAAGTGCTGAGGCTAACAATATCATTAAAGCAACAACTGACACTGCTTCATCTGCAGCAACTTCTGCCATAAATGCAATGGATTTAGAAGATGTAAATGCTTCGACTATGGCACTTGCTAACCTAGTTCAGCTAAGTGGTAAAGGGTGGACCTATGCAACTACTGGCAATGGTATATACACTTATCAAGGGACAAATGACACTGCAGCAGTTGCAGAAATCACCTTAGATGCTACGGCAAGAACTGTTAGCTACTATATTGATTGTACTAAACTTGCTGATTCAGCATCTGCAACAAAGTGTGGTAACAATTGGAAAGGTGTTGGTAATCCATTATCAGGTCTAACATCGGGCAATTTAGCAGTTCTTTCATTTTAAACATGAAGCAAGCCTTTACTCTCGTAGAGCTTATCTTTGTCATCGTCATCATCGGAGTTCTCTCCGCGGTGGCTATTCCCCAGTTTACTAAACTAACCGACAACGCAAAAATTTCTGCTGAACTTTCTACTGCTTCCGCTATTCAAACAGCCATTGAAAGCTGTCATGGGGAATGGATTATAAGTGACTGTCCAAATATTACTTGTGGCGTTGATATCAACATGTCAAACCCTGCTGACTTTACAGCTCAGGGGTATCCTACTAATGCTGGTATGGGAGTCTCGATAGAGCGTATATTAAAAAGTGCAGGTTCAGGATGGACACGAAGTGGTGCTGATTTTACAGGTCCTGCTTCAAATATCACAAAAGGTACAACGCATTGTAAAACAGATAAACCCTGCATAGGCAAAAAATGGACCTATAATGAAACAACAGGTGAGTTTGCTCTTAACTAAGTAATTTTTATAAAATTTGCTTATATGATAAGATAAGACATTAGAAATTACTCTATACTATACCGATGATACTTCATGATTTTAAGGATGACTATTGACCCACTTATTTAAACTTATAAATTTTTTATCCACCATGGCCGATACACAGGATAATACAGCTGAAGAAAAACGTCAACACAGCTTCCTTATCTACATAGGTATGTTTATGAGTACGGGAGGTCTTCTATGGGGAAGTATTGCTCTGTCTTCTGGATTGCCTTTTCAAGCAATGATTCCTTATGGATATGGCCTTATAACTGTTTTAAATTTCACCTATTTATATTTTTCAAAAAACTTTCAATTTTCTCAAGCCTTACAACTCTTGATCAGTCTCTTACTTCCTTTTTTATTTCAACTCTCATTAGGTGGTTTTGTGTCAAGTGGTGCCCAAGTATTTTGGGCAATTACCGCTATCTTAGGTGCCTTTACCTTTAAAGAGAACAAGAGTATTATTGTTTGGTTTATCTTGTATATCGTGCTTATTATACTTAGCGGACTGTTTGATGCTGATATTCGCGCCTTAAACTTGGTAGAAGTCCCTGATACAATCAGTATCTTGTTCTTTGTGATTAATATCTCAGCTGTTTCACTTATCATCTTTTCTCTATTTTATTACTTTGTGGGGAGTGAAAGAAACTATAGAGAATCCCTACATGAAAATCTCGAAAGCCTTAAAAATGCTCAAGCCCAGTTAGTTGAGGCTGAGAAGATGTCTGCATTAGGTGGACTTGTTGCAGGTGTGGCACATGAGGTAAACACGCCTCTTGGTATCTCGATTACAGCCGCCTCAATCTTTAAAAACAAAATCAAAAAATTAGAAAAATCCATCCAAGAGAACACCCTTAGCAAAACAGACCTTGACAATTTTATCCATGATCTCTCAGATGCTGATGACATCTTAATTAAAAACCTAGATAGAGCCGCTCTTCTCATTAAAAACTTCAAAAAGATCTCTGTTGATCAAAGCAGTGAAGAACTACGAAGGTTCGAGTTGAACACTTATATAGAAGAAGTAGTGTCTACCTTTAGAAGTGAGCTAAGACAGCATGAGGTCACACTTGAACTTAACTTACACCCAGAACCCATTAAGATGTATTCTTATCCTGGTGATATCGCTCAAATGATTATTAATCTTTTACAAAACTCCATTGTCCATGCCTTTGATGAAACAGATGATAAACATATAACCTTGACAACCCAGATGACGGATGAGAAGATAACTCTTATGTGTTGTGATAATGGAAAGGGTATTCATACTGATGTAGAAGCTAAGATATTTGAGCCCTTTGTCACCACTAAGCGTAACAAAGGTGGTACAGGACTAGGTCTAAATATCACCTATAATCTTGTTACACAGCATCTTGGAGGAAGTATTAAGCTTGATAGTGAATATAAAAAAGGGGCTCGTTTTATTATCACACTAGATCCAGACCTTAGTACAAAGAAATAGTTTTAGATATTTGTTATTTTATTAATAACCCATAATGCAAAGGCTAAGACAATCGTGCTCATTACAGCGACCATGATAGTTCCAAATTCTGTTTCCAAACCCTCTCCTCTTATCCTGCGATTTCTACCATAGACCACATTGGTAAAAAGATACCCAGTGCTAATAATAACACAAACCCTGCAATAGCAGTAATTAAGATTGGTTCAATCATCGTTGCTACATTATCGATGATATATGCATATTTATCTTTAAAAAGCTTAGAAATCTTATGTAACATAGGGCCGATTGAACCACTTTGCTCACCTGCTTTAAGCATCTGTAAGGGGATGTTGTCAAAAAGCTCTGTCTCCACAAATCCTTGATGAAGTGTCTTCCCTTCTTCAATGGCATCAGCCACCTTAGCCAGTTGGGTATGCATATACACATTTTCTACGATCCCATTAGCCGTACGAAGAGCATCAATAATAGGAATACCCGCGTGCGTTAGAACATCAAAGATATAAACAAAACGTCCAATCATTGCAAGATAGGTCACCTCTCCTACAAGATAGACCCGTAGAAGTGCCTTATCTGTCTTTAAGCGTATATCTTGACTCTTCTTATACATCTTATGAAAGATGACAGCTAAAGCTATGGCCCCACCAAGCATATAAGGACCATAATGGACTATGGCATTTTCAAGCCAAAGTAAAAAACGCGTAGGAAAAGGCAGTTCTAGTTTTGCCGAGGCGAATAGATCTTCAAACTGTGGTACAACAAAGGTAATCACGACCATAAATGCAATAGACATCGCTACAATGATAAACAGTGGATATCGTGTTGCCTTTTTAAGCTTCATTCTATTGTCATAAATCTCTTGAAGTATCTCAGAAAGTTGCAAAACAGACTCAGATAGTGTTCCGGTCTTTTCACCTAGATCAAACATAGAGATACTTAATGTCCCTAACTGACGCGTATATTTCTGGGCAGATGCCGTCAAACTCTGACCGCCTTCTATATCATCAAGCACCTTAGAAAATATCGCCTGCAACATTGGGTCTTCAACCCCATTGATTGCCTCTGATAAAGAAACATTAATTGGCATACCAGCATCAAGCATCACATGAAGTTGGTCCAAAAAAGCGACATAAGGCAAATCCTTAAGACGTTCGTTTTTAATAGGATCATCCCACGCTTCTTGAAATTTCTTAAATCGTATACTAAGCGGTTGAGGGATTTCG
>JBFFDB010000007.1:0-17604 GCA_041559595.1 Sulfurimonadaceae bacterium | reverse complement strand
GTAGATGATGAGAAATCTATACATGATGTTACACGTAGTGCCCTTAAAGACGTAACAATAGAAGGTCGCAGCCTAGAGATTATCTTCGCCCTAAATGGGGACGAAGCAAAACAGAGATTAGCTGAACATGATGATGTTGCTATGGCCTTGGTAGATGTTATTATGGAAACTAAAACGGCGGGACTAGAGCTTGTCGACTACATTAGAAATGAACTCAAAAATAATTTAATTCGTCTTATTATTCGTACTGGACAGCCAGATGAAGTACCTGAACGTGATATCATTGATCATTACGATATAAATGATTATAAAGAAAAAACAGAACTGACTGTGGACAAACTTTACACAGTTATACGTTCATCTATCAAACAGTACATGCAGCTTGTTGAGTTATCAAACAAGTATAAAGATGTGTATAGACAAATGACAACGCACCCACTTACTAAACTTCCTAATCGTCAAAAACTGAATGAAGCCCTAGATACAGGAGGAGCTAAAGATTTAGTACTGATGAATATCGATAATTTTAGTGCAATAAATGAAACACAGGGATTTGAGGTTGGAGATGATTTGCTTAACCAAATGGCTGCTTTTTTAAGTAGTATGTATGGAACAGAGATGAATGTATATCATCTTGAAGCAGATACTTTTGGAATCTTGTGTGTTGATGACAGGATTGGTCAAGAACGGTTTGTTCAGATGAAAACAGATATCAATAAGATGAGTTTTTATTTAGGCGGAATTGAGAATCGCTTGAGTGTTACCATGGGCCTTGTTATGCATGAAGAGGGAAATCTCATTCAAAAAGCAGAATTTGCTCTTAAAGAGGCCCGCTCACATGGTCAAAATCGTATTAGTACCTACTCGAAAGATATTAAGATCATTCAGAAAATCAAACATAATTCAATATGGATACAGCGTATACGAGAGGCCTTGGAAACAGATAGATTTGTTAGTTATTTTCAGCCTATTGTTGACATAAAAAGTGGAAAAATATCTAGATATGAATGTTTAGTACGCATGTTGTATGAAACAGAGATAATTGGGCCGAATGAGTTTCTTGAATGTGCTCGAGGAAGTGGACAGTTATACTCAATTTTTAAAATCATGTTTGAATCTGCATGTCAAAAAACGAAAGAGTTTGACGGTATTTTTACCATCAATATGACAGATATTGATTTACAAGAAGAAGATCTATTAGAATTCCTGGATACAACAATGAATAAATATAATGCAAAAGCGACTCAATTTGGACTTGAGATATTAGAGCAAAAAAGTATTATGAATAATGAACTTATCAAGAAAAATCTCATAACTTTAGCAGATAAAGGCTTTTCGATTATGGTTGATGATTTTGGAAGTGAGTGTTCTAACTTTGGACAATTAGTAAATTTACCAATCTCTGTATTAAAGATCGATGGAAGTTTTATTAAGGATTTGGATACAAATTTAAAACATCAGGTGATTGTTCACTCAATTATAGATTTTGCACAAAAGATGTGTATCCCTGTTGTTGCTGAATTCGTTCATTCACAAAAAATATTAGACATTGTAACTGAAATGGGGATAGAATACGCACAAGGTTATCATTTAGGAAAACCTTTGGCTGGTTTAGTAGAAACATAGTGTTTTTATAAAAGTAATGAAATTAAATAAATAGATCTCTTTTACGATTGAATTCTTAGGAGAATTAACACAAGGACAGGGTGAATGAGCAAAAAACATTTTGAAGTATTAATTATTGGAGCTGGAATTTCAGGTGCAGCACTTGCATATGAATTAGCGCGATATACAGATATAAAATCTATAGGTATTATAGAAAAGTATGAAGATGTAGCGACATTAAACAGTTCAGGAACTTCAAACTCGCAAACGATACATGTTGGCGATATTGAGACAAATTATACCTTAGACAAAGCGGCTATTACTAAACGAACTGCGAAGATGGTAGAGAAATACTGTTTACAATATCATTATCAAAATGAGATTATTTATTCACATCAAAAGATGGCACTTGGTGTTGGTGAAAAAGAGGTTGAATTCTTACTTCATAGGTTTGAAGAGTTTTCAAAACTATTTCCATATTTGGAGGTGTGGGATAAAGATCAGCTACGAGAATTAGAGCCTCGTGTGGTGTTAGATGAAAATGGTGAAGACAGACCCGAACAGATCGTTGGGGTTGGTGCAAGAGATCAGTGGACAACAGTTGATTTTGGAAAGATGGCGAAATCACTTCTTGAAAATGCGAAGGCACAAGAAGATAAAACAGTCGAGGTCTTTTTTAATTCGCAAGTAACGAAGATACAGAAAAATGAAGCTAATGGACATACTGTCTATTGTGACGATGACGAATACAGTGCAGACTTTGTAGTGGTAAACGCAGGTGCCCATAGTCTTTTTCTAGCTCACCAGATGGGATATGGACATAATTTAGGATGTCTTCCTATTGCAGGTAGTTTTTATATGACAAATGAAAAGATGCTAAATGGAAAGGTGTATATGATTCAAAACCCTAAACTTCCATTTGCCGCCCTACATGGAGATCCAGACGTTTTAGCGGATGAAAATACACGTTTTGGTCCTACAGCTTTGGTCTTACCAAAGCTTGAACGATATAAGGGCGGTACCTATATGGACTTTTGGAAAACACTGCGTTTTGACAAGAACATTGCTATTGCTTTATGGAAACTTTTAAAAGAGAGTGATATCCGTTCCTATATCTTTAGAAACTTTTTGTTTGAGATACCTTTTTTCAATAAGTATCTATTTTTGAAAGATGCTCGTAAGATCGTTCCTTCTCTTCAACTTGAAGAGTTTAGATACGCTAAGGGGTTTGGTGGTGTTAGACCACAGGTTCTAAATAAGGATGAGCAAAAACTTATGCTTGGTGAGGCATCTATTAACCCGGGTGAGGGCATTATATTTAATATGACACCATCCCCTGGGGCAACCTCATGTTTAGGAAATGCAGAAAGAGACCTACGCTCTGTTGTAGAGTATTTAGGAAAGAGTTTTAACGAAGAACTTTTTAATGATGAGTTGACTGAGGGCGAGTATTGTGTCTTACCTGAGCCTTTAGAATCTCAAAAAGCGCGTGTTAATCTTATTCGTGCTGAAATCGCACGAACACATGAGAAGTTCCATTCAGAGTATGCTCAAACAAACTAGATAGCAGGATTACTCCTGATATCGTATAAAAATGTAAAAGCAACAAGTTGCGTGAGCTCTGTGCTGAACAGAACCTAGTGTTAACGTAGATAGCAGGATTACTCCTAATATCGTAAAATAAGTTATATGGCTGACGCCATGAGTTGGTTAACAGTAATAGTAATCTCCTGTAGTCCCTTAGTCTCGTAGCACTCAAAGGCTTGAAGTTGTTCTCTAGTGCCCACAAAAGACTCGTTTTCATTAGAAACAAAGAATTCAAAGGCATCTTGAGGGCTTTCATCAATACGCTGGAAGCTTAGTATCTTATGGGTGTAATGAACAACGATAAAGTCGATAAACTGAAGCATCTGACGTTTCAGGACTCTATCGCTATCCAGACTTATTGGTATTGCATCTAAGGCCGAAAGAAGTTCAATAATCTTAAACTCACTTACTACCATGTAGAACAATGTCGCAACATCATCAAAACTATGTTGAGAACTCTCTTTGATACTAATAGCAGCTACGGCAAAACGAAGGTATTCGATATGTGAAAAGAAACTATTGAAATCATCTTTTCCTTTAATGATCTCTTTGCATTTTATTCCATTGATTTGATCGAGCATTCTAAATAGATTGTCTTTGTTTTCAAGAATATGACTTGCATCAATTTGATTTTTATTTAAGTACTTAATCATCCATTTAACAGAAAAGATCAGTGTTCTTTCCATCTCTGAAATAAGTTCATATTGTTGTTCACTTGGCATGATGAAATCTTGTCTATAGATTTCATACCGTATATTATTAGTTCCGAAGAGTTGATTACAGATAAGATAAGACTTTATCTTATTAATAAATTTTTCCTCTCCAATACGATTAAAATCACTAATAAAACTTGCTCCTTGAAAGTTAATGATCTTATCTGCAATAATAGTAGAGATAAGTTCACGTTTTAGTGGATGCTGCGATATCTCATGTTCATATATACCGACAAAGGATTTTGGAAAATATTTATACAGATAACTTAGGGCAAAGTTATCATCAACAAGAGTGGACTTTAATAGTAAATTCTTTATAAATATTTTTGAGTAAGAGAGCATAGATGAGAGTATAGGTCGTACAATTGAGCCTTTCTTATTGAGCATCGCTTGAATATTTTCATCTTTTGGTATAAAGAAGTCTTTACGTTTAAAAGCAGGTATGTACTCTTCAAGTATCTTCAAAGTACCTGTAAAGTCCTTGATATAAACCTTTGAAAGTCTTTCATCGCGTGAGAGCGCAAGGCTTTGATTATAATTATCCCATAAGACAAGTTTGACCACTTGTTCTGTTAGACTACCAAGGGTTTTATTTTTCTCTTCTTCACTTAAAAGACCCTTGGCCTCAATAGCATTGAGTAATATTTTTAGATTAACCTCATGGTCTGAGATATTTACACCTGCAGAATTATCGATACCATCTAAGTTGATTCTACCTCCAGCTGCTGCGTATTCGATACGTGCACGTTGTGTTAGACCAAGGTTTCCTCCTTCACAAACACAATAAGCTTTTAACTCATTTGCATCAATACGAAGGCTCTCGTTTTGTTTATCTCCAATATCTAAATCACTCTCTTCAGAACTTTTGATATAGGTACCTACACCACCATTAAACAGCATGTCTACTTTCATGCATAGAAGTTTTTTTGCCAACTCTTCACCGCTTAAACTTTTTCGTGTAACTCCAAGCATCTTCTGTATTTCTGGTGAGAGTTCTATGGACTTGTCTGAGCGTAAAAAGACACCGCCTCCCTTAGAAATCAGTCCTTTGTTGTAAGCACTCCATGAACCATCTTTTGACATGAACAGTCTTTGTCTTTCTTCATAGGCAGTCATAGGAATAGGATCAGGGTCAATAAATATCTCTTTATGGCTAATGGCGCCAAGCAGTTTAAATGCTTTTGACTCAATCATGCCATTTCCAAATACATCCCCATTCATAGAGCCAATCCCTATAACAGAGATAGAGTCTTTATAAAAGTCCACACCTTTTTCAATAAAAAATCGTTGACTAGATATAATCGCACCCTTAGCAGTAATACCAAGGTCCTTATGTCCAAATCCGTTGGAGCCACCACTGGCAAAAGCATCTTTTAACCAAAAATTCCGCTCTATTGAGATCTGATTGGCAACATCACTCATGCTAGCCGTTCCCTTATCTGCAGCGACGACGAAATAAGTGTCATCTTCATCATAAGCGACAATGTCCTCATGCTTAACTGGTTTGTTATTGATGACATTATCAACCATATCCAAGAGGTTGTTGATGAATTTAGTGTATATCTCTTGAAAATACTCTTTTGTTATTTCGGATTTGTCTTTATGGATAACAAATCCACCTTTTGCTCCATCTGGAACAATGATAGAGTTTTTACCTTCTTGAGTAATCATTAAAGATTTGATCTCAGTGCGATAATCTTCATGCCTTTCACTCCATCTCAAACCACCTCTACTGATCTTACTCATGCGAAGATGTAGACCACTAAACTCTTTGTTATGGACAAAGATTTCAAATTTAGGTTGAATGCCTTTTAAATGTTCACTAAAAAGTTCAGTGTGTATTTTCAAAGAAATACTGTCTTGATTTAAAAAGTAATTAGTACGCAGAAGCGATTGTAAGAGAGTAAAGGTGAGCTTTAATATCTTGTCTTCTAAGATATTTGGAACAGATTTAATCGCTTCTTCTATTGCCTCGTCTATCTCTTTAAGCTGTGTAGCTCTTTGTTTTTGTTTAGGGTCAAATTTACAGATAAAATAATCTACAAAGAGCTTGGTTATGTGGTGATGATGATTAAGCGTCTGTATCATAACGGCAGCATTTAAGCTAAGAACAGCTTGATCAAGATATTCGATGATAGCTCTCATCAAGGTGATGTGACGAAGCGTGAGGTTCTGTGAATAAACTAAAGCATACAAACGGCATTTGTCAAAACTTCTTCCTAGAAGAGCA
Organism: Sulfurimonadaceae bacterium; assembly: GCA_041559595.1. Taxonomy (GTDB): domain Bacteria; phylum Campylobacterota; class Campylobacteria; order Campylobacterales; family Sulfurimonadaceae. The sequence goes on along the minus strand of JBFFDB010000007.1, from coordinate 11,469 downwards.
AGAGAGATGATGTTTTCTATATTATCCTTGGCAGATTCAAGTTTATCAAGATCACAAATATCAAGATTAAATCGATTAACAAAAACATCATTCCCATCTTTTTGTATAGAATAGGTGATTTCATCAATAATTTTAAAACCAAAGTCATGTAAAACAGGGGTCATAGAAGAAAGAAAAAGCGCTTTTGTTGAATATATTTTTATGGATACATTGTTTTGCTTTTGACTAATCTTACTAACAATCTCTTCTTTACAAATACGATTAAAAAGTTCAGATGATATCTTAAGATCATCTGGACGTAAAAGTTGGGAACAGATGGCATTTAAATCAGAGTTCTCAGCCATATAATACTCCTTAAGGTAATTAGTTTATTCTAGAGCAGATTATCTTAGTGAGATGTTAAATAACTTATTTATGAGGCAGTATTTGCCAAATGTAAAAAACGTTTTAAAGAGAGCTCAGCATGCGAGTCTATTTTGTATTCTATAAGTTGAAGATACTCTAAAATATCACGTGCTTTGATATCTGTTGAAGCAGAGGATTTTTGCAGAAGGTAAAAGGGAATCTTTTGTGGAGATGCCAGAAATTTCTTTGAAAGTTTATGATAGTACTTAGTATTTCCATGATAACAAAGTCGTGCAAAAACAAAGGGAAGCTTATGTTCTTGATACCAGAGCTTAGCCAAATCAATAGCATCGTCATTTGAGTTTAAAAAGTGTTTTAAGGCCTTATCTCCAATAATGACTTCGCCTTCTTGGTGAAGAACACGTGCAAGTACATTAGAGGTAGCAGATTCATTATCATTTTTGGGTTTTCCCGGAAGCAGTAGTACACTTTTTACTTCTTTACGAGCCAAGATACCAAGATTTGTGCACTTTGAGTTCTTCGATGCAATACTTGAAATAAAAGCAGCATCAATACGGCGTGACTTAAAAGCCTTATTGATAGCAGAAGGCACCCCACGTTTGTACTCTAAGATATGGCGTTGTTGAGAACTACGAGCATATCTTTTCATAAACACATGAAAGGGTAAAAGGTTAAGGTACTCAATTTTTCCGAAAATCATGTGGCATTATAACTTAAATCTAAAGTAGAATTTTTTAGCTTATTCAATCGTTGAGGCAAAGTACTCGATAGGAATAGGGTTTTCTTTTTTGACCTTAGCCAGGTCATTGTGAAGTCTGTTTAATAGAAATTCAACCGTATCATCTTGTGTACAGGTTGAAATTCCATAATTAAGTCTAGCATGGAAGTAAACATCATTAAAATGAAACTTAGTAGCGTTTAAAGCTTTCTCAAATTTTTTGATATATTGTTTGGCTCCATCAATGTCTGTTTTATATAAAATAATAATAAACTTTTCACCCTTGTATCGACCAATAACATCAGACCCTCTTGTTGTAGCTTGAAGCGTACTTGAGGCTGCTTTGATAATACTATCACCTGCTAAAAAACCAAAGGCCTCATTAATATCTTTAAGGTGAGCAATATCCGCGAGTATTGCAGTGTAAATGCTTTGATCACGCGCATGACGTTTGATTTCATGCTTTACTAGTGAAAGGGCACTTCTTTCAGTGAGAAGTCCTGTTAAGTTGTCATATATATCTTGGCGGCCAATAGGGTCAACGATAATCCAATCATCACTTAAAAGAAAGAAATGAAATTCATAAGTATCTTGTCTATCGATTGTTTTATAACAAACATGATATTCGTTTCCATTAATATCAAGTTGAGATAAAAAAGTTTCATCAAGCATGGTGTTTTTAGAAAGAAATATATTAAAGTCAGTGAGTGTGTTTATATTTCCAAACAGGGAATGAAACATTGGATCAGACTGTATGATAAGGTTCATGTTTTTATCAAAGATAACAGTACGCATTTTCTGCAATCGGGACATTTAAACAACCTTATTACTGGACTATATTTACCGTATAATACCACTAAGTAACAAAATATACTCTTTAAAAACCAGTTCCGTATCTATCATTTAGTATTTAAAGCAGGAACTCAATATGTGATGCTCGGCTTTTTTTTGCCTTTTTTAAAGCATTCTGAGCACGTTCAATGAGACTGTTAACAGTATCATCTGCTTTTATCATAGTAACACCATAATGCAAGTCGACCAAGACATTGAGTTCATTAAATTGAAAACTCGTCTTTTTGAGTGATGCTTCGAGTTTAGTAATATACTGCATTGCTCCATGGGCATCTGTCTTATGCAAGATAACAAGAAATTTGTCTCCCTTAAAACGACCAATAAAGTCTGATGTTCTTGTGTTTCCTTTGAGTGCCTTTGCATGTTCTTTAAGGATATAGTCTCCGGCAAGAAAACCAAACATCTCATTTATGTTTTTAAGGTGATCGATATCAATAATAAGTGCGGTACAGTCTTCTTTGTCGCGTGCAGTACGACTTATCTCTGATTTTAGTAAAGACAGTATTGTTTTTTCTGTGAAATGTCCTGTAAGACTGTCATGAAGGTCGTAAGAACCTGTCGGGTTTACAACTAGCCATGATTCTGCGAGTAAAAAGAATTGAAATTCAAAGGTATCATCATTGTCTTTCGTTCTATAGCATAGGTGATGTTCTTTACCTCCCATGCTTAGCTTATTTAAAAAACCTTCCCCGAGCATCTCATTTTGTGCTAAAAAAGCATTTAAATCAGTAAGTGTATAAATGTTTTTAAAAAGAGCTTCATAGATCGGATCAGACTGTATGATACGATTTAAGTTTTTATCAAATATTACAGTTTTAACTTCTTGTAGTTTAGACACCTGTCTCCCTTTTGTTTGTATTATTATAACTTATTTAAATTGCTTTGTTAAATTTTGTACGTTAAGGCTCTAAAGTGGTTTTAGCTATAATTGCGTAATTAATAAAAAGTCAGAGTTGAATTCTGTCTTAGAATATGGAGTATTGTATGGTAACAATAGAGTTTTTAGGACCAATACAAAAAGAAAAAATTTCTTTAGAAGCAGCATCGTTAAGAGATGTTGCAAAGCACCTTAGTGAAGACGCAGAATTAAAGACATGGCTTGATACTTGCGCGGTTGCTGTTAATGATGCAATGGTAATGGATTTAGATACAGCACTGCAAAGTGGAGATAGAGTTTCATTACTTCCTCCTGTGTGTGGTGGCTGATGGTAGAACTGTTTGATGGAGCTGTCCCTGTAGAAGAGACACTCGCACGTTGGTATAAAGAAGAGGCTAATAGTAATTATGGCGCTTATATTCCTTTTATTGGAACGATTCGTGATGAGGATGGTATTTCAGGACTTAGTTTTGATATTTATGAGCCTATCTTAGAATCGTGGTATGACGCATGGACGTTAAAGGCGAAACAATCAGGCGCAATTATTAAGATGGCACATTCACGTGGAGATGTACTCTTACATGAGTCTTCATATATCGCAGCTGTTTTTTCACCAAAACGTCGTGTTGCTTTAGAGATGATAGATGAATTTGTAGAAGACTTCAAAGCTTCTGCTCCTATTTGGAAATATGATCTTAAAGACGGAAAACGCGTATACGCGAAAGACCGCTCAACAGCTATAGCAGGCAGTGGACTTTTAAAGGTAGATAAATGATCTCGTATGATGAATCGGTAAAACAACTTGCAGATGTTGAGGTAAAGACGACCGCTGTTGAGAGACTTTTTTTATCAGACGTTTTAGGGCGTGTTTTAGCCGAAGATATCGTGGCTAAAGAAAACTCTCCCGTATACCCGACATCCGCTATGGATGGGTATGCGATTATGGCTGAAGACCAACAAGTAGGTAAGATTCAAGTCCTTGGCGATAATCCTGCGGGAGCTGAGCACATCGCTGAAGTAACACCGGGATTTTGTATTAAAACATTTACAGGTTCATTGATGCCAAAGGGTGCAGATACTTTAATTCCAATTGAAAACGTTACTTTTGAAGATGGTACCATTATCATCAATGAAGAAGTGCCTCAAGGATTTAGTGTTCGTCCTATTGGTGAGAATTTTCAAGATGGTGATGTACTTGTTAAAAAGGGTACGAAGTTAGGATACGCTGAGATTGGTGTCCTTGCTTCATTAAATATCGTGATGGCACCAGTATTTATAAAACCGCGTGTTGCAGTTCTTTCTACGGGTTCTGAGATATTAGACCTAGGCGAAAGCGCGACACATGCCTCACAGATCCGCTCATCTAACAACTATACACTAGCGGCATTAGCTGAACAGTCAGGTGGCCATGCAGTTCAACTTGGAATTGTTAAAGATGATGAAGACTCTATTAAAGCAGCCTTTGCTAATGCTTTAGATTCTGCTGATATCATTGTCACAACAGGCGGTGTAAGTGTGGGTGATTATGATTTTGTAAAAGACATTATTCCCGCCCTTGGGGCAGAGGTGATTTATAAAGGTGTAAGAATTAAACCGGGTCAGCATATTATGCTTGCTAAAAAAGATAATAAATTTATTGTCGGATTACCGGGTTTTGCTTTTTCATCTACGGTTACCTTTATGCTTTATGTGATTCCTATCATCCGTCGTATGCTTTCACAAGACGCAAGTCTAGAACAGGTTGAAGCGGTACTTATGCAAGACTTTAATAAGCGTGCAAAGAAGACAGAGTTTTCTCCATGTAATTTAGTCTATGCAAATGGACGATACGAGGTAGATTTCATTGGTAAGAAGGTGGGTTCATCTGCTATCTTAACCAATATGCTCGGTCCATGTGCTCTTGCAGTGACAGGTGAAGCAAGTGGCTCACTTAAAAAGGGTGAGAAGATAGACGTTATTAATCTTTTAAGTCTGTAAAACTTTCTTGTCCCGCTGCGGACATTTTCAATGTATTATTTATTTAGGTGAAGTGTAAGAAAGAGGATTTATCAAAGCAAAGGCTTTGATAAATATGAAGTTTTAGATAACTACTTTTGCTTTTAAAGCATCTTCGTCTATCTCTTCTTTACGGTATTTGATTACAACAAGATCTTCTGTCTCATTGATATACCATTCAGCAATTGCATCATGTTCTAATGCTTCAAGTTTTTTCATATCTACGTGCTCAGTTGCTACGTAAAGGTGTGCATGACGTAGTGGATTAGAAAGCTTCATCGCTGTCCAAATCAACCATAAAATACCAACGCCTGCAAGTGAAAGGCCTAATAGCTCACGGTCTGCGAAATCTAGCATTAAACCAGCAAAGGTCCCACCGATAAATGTCATGAGGTAAGCGGCAGTATTAGAGATACCAAGTGCTGTACCTTTTTGATGAACCTTAGCATACTTAGAGATGATAGATTGCACAAGTGGTTCCATCATATTAAACCCAATAAAGAAAGATACTACACCAACGATAAAGAGGGTATCTGTTGTACTTAGACCCATCAGTAAAAATGCTGCGATAAATAGAACAATACTGACTAAAAAGATCTGCTTCGCTTTATTGTGCTTTTCACCAAATACTGCTGCAGGCCCCATAGCAATTAGACCAAAGATCATTGCTGGAAGGTAAGCCATCCATAATTCAGACTTTTCCCATGCAAAACCGCCATCTTCAACAGAACCCGTCAAGATAAGAGGAATAAGAACAAATGAGATCGTCATAAGACCTTTTTGCATACCATTAAGAATGAACATTCCTAAAAGGTTGTTATCTTTAAAGATATCTTTTGTCTTGATCTTGTCATGGTAAATGTGGTGGATACGTGGAGGTGTTGGTACCTTTACAAATACTAAAACGATAGCGAGAACAGCCATACCTGATGTAATCCAAAACAGTGAAGCAACACCATAGCTTGCACCAAGAACAGGACCAAGTCCCATAGCCAGTGCAAAACTAAGTGCTATAGAACCACCCATCATTGCCATTGCCTTACCACGAGACTCTTCCGGAACAAGATCAGAGATCATAGCAGGGATAACTGAACCAATAGCTCCTGCACCTTGTAAGAAACGTCCAAGCATCAACAACCAGATGTTATCACTTATAGCACATAAAACAGAACCTGCCAAAAAGACAAGAAGACCAAAGACAAGAGTCGGTTTACGACCAATCTTGTCACTGATACTTCCAAAAGGAACTTGAAAAATCGCCTGAGTTAGTGCATATCCACCAACAATTACACCTACTAAAAGTGCAGTTGCACCTTCCATGCTCATCGCATATACAGAAAGAATCGGCAGAACTAAAAATAGACCCAAAAAACGCAATGCTAAAATTGCTGAGAGTGGCCAAATCGTTTTAAACATATAAATAACCTACCTTTGTTAAAATACGGCATTATAATAGAAAGATTTTAAGGTAAGTTAATGAAATTAGTATTAGCAACGGGAAACAAGGGTAAGGTAAGAGAGATTACTGCAATGTATAGTGCATTTGAAGTTATACCTTATAGTGATATCATTGACGAATTTGAAATTGTCGAAGACGAACCTGATTTCAAAGGTAATGCTCTGATAAAAGCACGTGCTGTATACAAGGCCATTGATGATGAGGACGCTATTGTACTTTCAGATGATAGCGGTATTAGTGTTGAGGTCTTAGAGGGTGCACCGGGTGTTTTTTCTGCTCGCTATGCTGGACCTGATGCAACAGATAAAGATAATCTAAACAAGTTGATGAAAGCTGTTGAAGAGAAAGGCTTTAAAAGTTCTCCTGCATTTTATACGGCGGCGATTGCCATTGTTTGTAAAGAAGGTGAATATACGACGCATGGTTGGATGTATGGGGATGTGATCACGCAAGCTCAAGGTGAGGGTGGGTTCGGTTATGACCCTTGTTTTATCCCAAAAGGATATGAGCAAACATTAGGCGAACTCGATGATGCTATCAAGTCAAAACTTTCTCATCGTTCACAAGCTTTAGAAAATGCAAAACCTGTGTTAGATGTTATTAAAACGATGAGAGAAAAATAGGTTTTTTATAAGATTTTTTTACTAATAGAACATAAAACTGATTCGATTGATGAAGACATGCGATCTAAAAGATCAAGTGTTTTAAGAATCATGATTTTTCCTTACGGCTTTATTTAGGTTACACATCAAAATGCAAGCATTTTTTATTCCAAAATACCCCATAATACAAACTGTTAGTAGATGTTTAAATAAATGAAAATAAATTGTGGTAAAAGACTTAAATAAGTAAAAATCTTATCTAACTAGAGTTTAACTCCGAAAAGACCAAAAGAAGCCGCAGAAATCGCAAAGCGATGTTTCAGGAAAAGCCGAAATATGGATTAGAGTTCCACTCCAAATAGTCCGAAAAGTACCCCTGAAGCAATAAGATAGATTCCAAATGGTGTAAAGTTATACTTTGATACAAGAGCTAAGAAGCTTTTGACTGCTGCCCATCCTACGATAAAAGAGATGACAAAGCCAATAAAAATTAATGAAAGCCCATCAAAGGAAAGAGTATTATACTCTTTCAAAAGTGTATAGCCTGACGCGGCTGTCATAGTGGGAATTGCAAGTAAAAAAGAAAAGCTCATTGCTGTTTCTCTTTTCATACCTAGAAGCATGCCACCAAGTATAGTGCTACCTGAGCGAGAAACACCGGGCATAAGAGAAAGTGCTTGGATGAAACCCACTGAGATAGCCTGTTTATAGGTGACATCTTCAAGCTCTGCTGTAGAGTGTTCTTTTTTAGAGTATAAAAACTCAACTACTAAAAAGAAGACACCCGTTGCTATCATCCATAAGACAATACTATTAGAAGAGAACATCTGTTCAATTTGATGATGAAACAAAAATCCGATTGCCCCTGTAGGGATAAATGAAGCAATAAGCTTTTTCCAAATTTCAAGACTTTGTAACAGGGTGCTGTAATAGATAATCATGATTGAAAAGATGGGCGCAATCTGTATGATAATATTAAAAGAGTTCATAAAAGCATCTTGATCAAGTCCCATGATCTGTGAAACAAGAGAAATATGCGCAGTAGATGAAACAGGAAGAAATTCTGTGATTCCTTCGACAATACCTAAAATAGCGGCTTCATACAGTGTCATTAATATCCTTAAAATATTTTATTTGAGAAAGCATAGCGCATGAAGGATTAAACTTTCTACAATATAAGCTGTGAACATAGTTAGAAATATTTCTTTTTTCTCTCACTCTTTAAACTACTTTATTCTTCTCTAACAAAGCTTCCGCTATAATTGCGCCCGTATGTTTACAAAAAAGGCTTTATAGCCTCTGTTTTAAGCATATTGAATTAATTAAAGGAAGCGCATGCTACTTTTTACACCAGGTCCGACCCCAGTTCCAGAATCGATCCGTTTAGCTATGGCAGAGCCAACACTTCATCACCGTACTCCGGAATTTGAAGCGATTTTTGCAGATACACGTAAAGAACTTTTCAAACTGTTTAACACAGATGAAGTTGTTATGCTTGCGACAAGTGGTACAGGTGCTATGGAAGCAGCAGTTATCAATCTATGTCACAACACACTTTTAAATGTGAACTCAGGTAAGTTTGGTGAGCGTTTTGGAAAGATTGCGCAGGCAAATGGATTAAAAAATGTTGAGCTTAAGTATGAGTGGAACACGCCAACAACAGTTGAAGATGTTCTAGAAGCACTTAAAAACAATCCTTCTGTTGATGCTATTGCTGTTCAAATTTCTGAATCAGCAGGTGGACTTCGTCACCCTGTAGAAGAGATTGCTAAAGCGGTTAAGGCAGTTCGTCCAGATGTGATGATGATCGCTGATGGTATTACAGCTATTGGTGTTGAAAAGATTGATGTGACTAATCTTGACGCAGTACTTGCTGGAAGTCAAAAAGCCTTAATGCTTCCACCGGGGCTTGCAATCTTAGGTCTTTCTAATGCAGCTATTGAAAAGATTGGTGCAGGAAAGGGTTATTATCTGAACCTTGCGACTGAAATCAAGAAGCAAAGAGAAAATACAACGGCATGGACAGCAGCTACGACACTTACTATTGGTTTAGGTGCAATTCTTAAAGAGATTGAAGCTGATGGAGGACTTGATAAATTGTATGCGCAGACTGCTGCACGTGCAGTAGCAACACTTGGTGCGCTTGAAGCACTTGGCCTTCACTCATATCCTGCATCTCCTGCAAAGTCTATGACAACTATTGATGATGAGAATGCCTCTGAAATCAGAGATATCTTGAAAAAAGAGTATGATGTAAATGTAGCGGGTGGACAAGATCACCTAAAGGGCAAGATTTTTCGTATTAACCAAATGGGACTTATCAAGACATATGAGTCAGCGTGGGTAGTTAATGCTGTGGAACTTGCTCTTGCTAAACTTGGAAGACGCAAGTATGATGGGACAGCGAATAAAATCTTCAATGAGCTGTATTATAAAGAGATGGAAAACTAAACATGATGTTAGAACATGAAATCCCAACAGGGACGAAGTTATACTTTGGCGAAACAGCTAAGATAAAACGTCAGATAGAAGCAATAGCTTCAGAAGTTTTATATAAGGCTGATTATGAAGAATTAATCACACCGCTTTTTTCATATCACCAACACCTAAGTATTGCCGATGAAAAAGAGCTGATTCGTGTCAATGATACGCAAAATCATCAGCTGACACTAAGAGCTGACTCGACTATTGACGTTGTACGTCTTTTAGATAAGCGTTTGGGTCGTAATACAAGTCATCAAAAATGGTTTTACATCCAGCCAATTTATATGTACCCATCTAAAGAACTGTATCAGATAGGTGCGGAATTTATTGGTGAAAAAGACCTTTCTAAAGTACTTCAGACAGCTGTTGATGTTGTTAAGGCTTTAGATATCAAGCCTCTTTTACAAATCTCTAATATTCGTATTCCTAAGTTGATTTCTAAAGAACTGGGTATTGATTTAGAAGATTTTAGACATATTAATATTCAAAAGCTTCTTGATACAAAAGTAGGCTGGTTAAAAGAGCTTATTTATTTAGAAAGACTTGAAGATATTGATGCGGTTATTAAAGCTGTTCCTGAAGTGATTAAGGGTGAGCTAATGCGTATTAAAGAGTTAGCACAAAACATTGAGTATGATAACTTTGTTATCGCACCTTTGTATTATGCAAAAATGCTTTATTATGATGAATTGTATTTTCGTATGATAGAAAAAAATGACGTTTATGCTCGTGGTGGACGTTATGTAAATGATGAAGTGACTTCGGTTGGATTCGCACTGTACACAGATAAAATAATAGAAAAACTAGAAGGTAATAAGTAATGAAATCAGATTTAATTGTTGGTATTCAATGGGGTGACGAGGGAAAAGGCAAGATTGTTGATCTTCTTGCACAAGAGTATGACGCGGTAGCTCGTTATCAAGGTGGACACAATGCAGGTCACACTATCTGGGTCGATGGTGTAAAGTATGCACTTCATCTTATACCTTCTGGTATCTTAAATCCATCTGCACTTAACATCATCGGAAATGGTGTTGTTGTTTGTCCGGAAGCTTTGATCAAAGAGATGAAACAGTTTGATAAACTAGAAGGTCGTCTTTTTGTATCTGAATCTGCACATATGATTCTTAACTATCATATCGCTATCGATCAAGCCAAAGAAAAGATGCGTGGAGATAAGGCTATTGGTACGACGGGTCGTGGTATTGGTCCTTCATACGCAGATAAGATCTCTCGTTCAGGTCATAGAATGGGAGAACTTAAAGATATTGAAGCATTGACTGAGAATATCATGGAGCATTTTGAGCAAAATGCTGCTGTGTTCAAGGCTATGAATATCTCTCTTCCTACAAAAATAGAGTTAGAAGCAGAACTTATCGAGTATGCACGTGCACTTCTTCCATTTATCTGTAATACAACGAAGATGGTATGGGATCTTATGAAAGACGGAAAGAAAGTTCTTTTAGAAGGTGCTCAGGGTACACTTCTTGATATTGATCATGGTACTTATCCGTATGTAACATCATCATCTACTATCTCAGCAGGTGCATGTACTGGTCTTGGTATCTCTCCAAAAGACATCGGTAATATCACGGGTATTGTAAAAGCATATTGTACGCGTGTTGGAAATGGCCCATTTCCAACTGAAGACTTTGGAGTAGATGGCGACAAGCTTCGTGAACAAGGTCATGAATTTGGAACGACTACAGGACGTCCTCGTCGTTGTGGTTGGTTTGATGCTGTTGCTTGTAAGCATGCTTCACGTATTAATGGCTGTGACCAGCTTTCTATTATGAAGCTTGATGTACTTGATGGCTTTGATGAAGTGAAAATGTGTGTTGCTTATGAGTATGAAGGTAAAGAGATCGATTATATGCCTTCAGATATTGAAAATGTAAAACCAATTTACAAGACATTTGCAGGTTGGGATAAGACCGAAGGTGTCCGCAACTGGGATGACCTTCCTGAAACTGCGAAGACGTACCTGAAGTACTTCTCGGAGATCACAGAAACAAAGATTGGATTAGTATCAACTTCTCCAGATAGAAATGATACAATCCAGCTATAAGCTTACAAAAAAGGGAAGAGATGTTTTTTAAAACTAGAAGCCTTCCCC
>JBFFDB010000006.1:0-18116 GCA_041559595.1 Sulfurimonadaceae bacterium | reverse complement strand
GTGAAAAATAAAATCAATGTGGCGCAGCAAGACCTAACACAAAGCCTCTTAGCAGTAAATAAGCTCTGTAAAGAATACCCCGTATACAGTACAAAGAGACTTAGACAGGGCATCCAAACTCTAAACACCCTTTTAACTGAGAAAAACAAGTTGGACCATCAAAATTTTTATCGTATTGATAAGGCTTTAATGGACTTACGTGCTGAGATGTTTAGTGTAGGGGATATATCAACACTTCATTATGAGGGTGAGAAAGACACTTCTCTCTTTGCTTCGATTATGACCCATTATATGCCTGAATTTACAGGAGAACTTTCTAAAGCGCGTTTCTTGATTACTCACGGGCTCATAGAAAAACATTTTAGCATAGAAACTCGTAACGAGATTGTTCATAGTATTTCCTTGTTTTCTTTAAGTGAAGAGGAGATCGGACAGATCGTTGAAATGCTTGCAGACGAGTATGATACTGGAGGCTTGCCACTGCTTTTAAAAAAAATTGAGACAGATGGTGTCAATATAGAAGAGATCGCTAAGCTTATAACACAAGAACAAAATATAAACTATAATCCTTTTGCCTTTTATGAACTGACATATGAACTTAGCAGACTTACTGTTGAAATAGGTAATGAGAATGCTAGACTTCTTTCTCATACCTTGTCTCTTCGTAAAGATGAGTTAAAAGAGAAGATATATTATTCAAATCTATTGACAGTATTGGTCAGTGTGATTGGACTGGTAGCACTTATCTCTTTTTTCATTAGTGCAAGACTCTCTTTTGAAAGAGAGGCATCTATAAAAAACCTCTTAGACCAATCTCAAGATGCGGTTGATACTTTTACACTTGTTAGTAAGGTAGACAACAGGGGGCGTATCACTTATACCAACGATAGGTTCTGTAAACTCTGCGGATATACGCAAGAAGAACTTATTGGTCACTCCTATGAGATGATACGACATCCTGATATGCCAGCTGTATTTTTTGAAAAGATGTGGAAACAGATAGAAAATAAACAAACGTGGACGGGGAAGATAAAAAACAAGAATAAAAATGGTGAAACTTTTTATCTTGATATGTTAATAAAGCCAATTTTGGATGAAGAAGACAATATCATTGAGTATATATCAATAAGCTCGGATATCACAGAGCTTGAGGTTATAAAGAATCAGCTAGAAGATGAGCTTAAAACTTCTAACACAAGTTTGTATGAGGCTTATTTGAATGCAAGGGAACAGCAAAAGTTATTAGAAGATCAAAAAGAGTTGTATGAGTTGGTTTTCAAAAATACAGCCAGCAGTGTTCTCATTATTGATATAGAATCCAATAAGTTTATAGATTGTAACGAACCAGCGATTGATATACTTGGATGTGACTCAAAAGAAGATGTTTTAAACCTTCAGCCAGCTCAATTGTCTCCAGAATTTCAGCCTGATGGCAGACGCAGTGATGAAAAGTCGGATGAGATGAATGCGCTTGCCGTGGAAAAAGGCTCACATACTTTTGAGTGGAAACACTTAAGAAAAGATGGTAAAGAGATTTGGGTTGAGGTGATATTGACACCGATCTTATTAGGCCATAAAAGAGTATTACATGTGGTGTGGAAAGATATTGGAGATAAGATACAGGCTGCAAAAGAGCGTGAAGAACAGCAGATGCTTATCATCCAGCAATCAAGGTTGGCTTCTATGGGAGAGATGATTGGGAATATCTCACATCAATGGCGTCAGCCACTAAACGCACTGGGCTTGATCTTACAAAAACTCAGTCTTTACCAAAGCCGTGGTATCTTAGATGATAAAAAGCTTAACGAGAGTGTTGATAAGAGTATGAATCTGATTCATTCGATGTCTAGTACCATTGATGATTTTCGGGACTTCTTTAACCCAAATAAAGAAAAAAGTGCTTTCTCAGTAGCTACGGCTATTGAAAAGGCACACAGGATTGTCGAATCAAGCTTTGAAAACTCTTTAATTGAGTATAGACTCGAACTAGAAGATGATGAGATCAAGATAGAGGGCTTTGAAAATGAGTTTTCGCAAGTGATGCTTAATCTACTCAATAATGCTAAGGATGCATTAGTCGAGAACAAAATAGAGGCTGGGTCTGTGCGTGTAAAAGTAAGCAGAGACAAGGATGATATTAATATCACTGTAAATGACAATGCAGGAGGTATTCCTGAACACGTACTCTCAAAGATATTTGAACCGTACTTCACAACGAAAGAAGAGGGCAAAGGGACGGGTATCGGACTGTATATGTCCAAAATGATTGTAGAAGATCATATGGATGGAAAACTAAATGTCTTCAATACAGACGAAGGTGCCTGTTTCTCTATACAGTTTAAATCCGCATAATGCATCTTTTAAATCTTTAGTAAGACCTTATCCAAGATAGAAGTAGAAAGAATACGCTTCAAGCCACCCAAAAGGTGTGTCGCAGAGGTATTATAATATCGTGGTTTTGGTTTTTTAGACTCTAAGGCCTTTATGATGTTAGCGATAACGACATCTGAATTTCGAGTAAAAGGATCTTTTTTCTTTTTTCCCTCATATGGAAGTAGCTCTTTTGTATATTCTTCAGAAAAGACAGTTGGCTTACCTTCTATATGCTCACGAAACTTCTTGGTTGCATTTTTTCTAAAGTCTGAATGCACGGGCCCTGTATTGATAGTGACTACATGTATATCATCTTTATCGAGTTCTAGGCGTAGCGTGTCACTCAAGCCCTCGATGGCATACTTACTTGCATTGTAAGCACCTCTAAAACGTAAAGAGATAAGTCCTAATACAGAAGAGTGTTGGATAATACGACCATAGCCTTGTTTGCGCATAATTGGTAACACTTGACGTGTCATCTCATGCAGACCAAATAAATTGGTCTCAAACTGCTCTTTGAGTACAGAGGTAGGTATATCTTCGACGGCTCCTGGCTGACCATATCCGGCGTTATTGAAGACGGCATAAAGCTTACCGTCTGTTTGTTCTAAAATGGATTGCAGCGTCTTTGTAATACTCTCTGGCTTGGTGACGTCCAAAAGGTAGCTGTCTAAGCCTTCATCTTTTAGACGTTGAACATCTTCATCTTTACGAGCAGAGGCAAAAACTCTGTACCCATTATTGTGAAGATAGTGTGCTGTATCGTAACCAATACCGCTAGAACAGCCTGTGATCAATATAGTTTTTTGCATGGGACCTCTTTAAAAAAGTATTTTAGCTAAATACTAGACTTCTTATAGTAGACTTCCCTAAAATCATTCAAAGAGTATAAATGAGAAATATATTTATCGTTATTGTTATTGGACTGGTACTTGCTGGAGCATATGTACTAGTGACACAAGAACAAGCGTCTAAAGCAGTTGTTATCAAGCCAGAAAATGTTGTGACTAAGACAGTCAACATGAGTGGGATGACGTGTGAAGCATGTGAAATTGCTATTGAAAAGGTAAGCAAAGACACTGGAGTTGTTAAGGTAAGTGCTTCGAGTCCAGACCAAAAAGTAGTGGTTGAGTATGATAAGAGCCAAACCGATATTACGACCATAATGAAAGCGATCGAGCTTAAAGGCTTTACACCTGTTAGTTATGAAGATGAAGATGGCTTGCATGAATTAAATGCTAGTGAGGCTAAGGCAGTACAGCATGAGATGAAATGTGGTGGTGAGGGAAAATGCGGTACCGGAAAATGTGGCTCATAACAAACTAGCTTAACAATAGGGAGAAATAAATGGAATATCTTTTAGAATTTGTAGATGCATTGATTGACTTAAGTAATGCTATGTCACCATATATTCTTTTTGGACTGCTGTTTGCAGGAATACTGCATGAAATAGTACCTGAGACCTTAGTGACTAAGCATCTTGGAAGTGAGAATATAAGCTCAGTTGTAAAATCGACTATCTTTGGTATTCCTCTTCCTGTGTGTTCATGTGGGGTAATCCCTTTAGCGACGAGCATTAAAAAAAGTGGTGCTTCAAAGGGAGCAACACTCTCTTTTCTTATTTCCACTCCTATTACAGGTGTGGACTCTATCTTGGCAACCTATGGTATGTTTGGTTGGGCCTTTACGCTTTATAGAGTGTTTACCTCGATGATCATTGCAACGGTGGCAGGTATCTTAGCAAATGTGTTTGATAAGCATGAAGAAGAAGTAAAGCCTGCTTTTTCAAGCATGGCACCCGCTTCAACTATGAACTTTGCAACAAAACCAAACTTTTCAATAGCAGCACAAGCTGATGCAGCTGAAGCGCCAAGTTGTTGTTCTACCAAAAGTGCTGAAGAAGAACAGAAGTTTTCACTTCGACGTGCATTTTCCTATGCCTTTGGGACGCTCTTGTCAGATATTGCAAAACCACTGTTATGGGGACTTCTTATTGGTGCTTTAATCACTATTGCTATACCTCAAAACCTTAGTGATATATTGATAGAGTATTCGTGGCTTTCATATATCATAGTGATTGCTATTGCGGTTCCTATGTACGTATGTGCAACGGCCTCTTTACCAATCGCAGCTGGATTAATGCTCTCAGGTGTAAGTGCGGGTGCCGCCTTTGTCTTTTTATCAGCAGGTCCTGCGACAAATACTGTGACCATTGGAGTAGTAAAAAAGATGTTGGGAACACGCTCTTTATATATCTATCTTGGAAGTATTATAGTGGGCAGTGTGAGCTTTGGACTAGGGCTGGATTATATATTTGATCTTTCTAATATAAATGCACAATCTTTAGTTCATATGGATGAACATGCAGGAATTATTTCGAGTATAAGTAGTCTTGTTCTATGGGTCTTGGTTCTTTACTTTATACTCAAACCATATTTAAAAAGAGAGGTTTAAATGCAAGCTGAGTTGTTAGCTGATCTAAAAGAAAATCGAAAAAAATATGAACAGATAGTTCTTGAATCAATTAAAGAGTACATCTACCAAAATGAGAGATATGGTATCAACTTTACCTTAGCTCTGGGGGCAACATATTCTGAAATCGATATGAAAGGCTTTGCTGGGCTTATTCGAGAGTCAGACAAGTTTATAGAATTAGATAAACATATCTCATGTATTGTCTTTCCTTTTACCGAATCTGCTGATGGGGTGAAAGCAACATCAAACCTTTTGAGTAAGTTTGAATCGAAGTTCTTTTCAGAGAAGGTATATCTCTCAATTGTTAATGCAAAAGATTGCGAGACACCAGGACATCAGATACAAAAGCTTTTTGATATCCTGAAGTTTTCTATTAAAAATGGAATGGAAAACATACCTTTGGATAATGTAAGTTTTTAACTTAGCTTATCCAGCCTACTTCTGCACTAGTGAAGTTATCTCTAATAAAAAGAGTTGTGTGACCTTTGATTCTTCTACATTAAAAAAGAGTAATGCATCTTCAAACTCTTCACTATCCGCTAATATCTCTTGTTTATTGACACCACACTCTAAGGTTTGCAGAGCATGCGTCTTCTCATTAAATAAAATACTTATATTTTGACTCTCTTGTATCGGCTGGTCTGTATTGATAAAGTAAAAGAAGTTATTGTCTTTTACATACAGTTGTGACAGAGGAAGTTTCTGCTTTGTGTCGCCTTTAACAAGGGTGAAGTTCTTTTGACTTTGAATAAACCTGACATGCAGTTTTGAAAGTGGTGCGGACATTATAGTTCCTCTTAAAATATAGGCGAATTATGCTGAGAAATAACCAATAAAACAATGAAGGAAATCTCTAATCAGAAAAGTTAAGAAAGCATCAAGGAGGAGGGCATTGTTTTATCTTTCTTGTGATTTATTCAAGATATAACGTGTAAGTAAAGGTCCAAATAACTCATGTATGATAGTTGTAGTAATGATAAGGTTTAAAATAAAAGACGAGACAGAAGCAAAAGCTATTTCATCTTGCAGAGATAAGGCAAGTCCAATGGCTAAACCAGCTTGTGGCAAAAGAGTCAGCCCCATATATTTTTGTATATATTTATCAGAATGAGCTAGTGTTGCACCTAAATAAGCACCAGAGTATTTTCCCATTAGCCGTAATAGAACATAGGCTAGCAGGACAAAAGGAAAGTCCATAATCATATCAAACTGTAGATGCATAGCCGAGAGTATAAAAAAGAGCATAAATATGATCTCTTCCAAATGGTTATCGATTTCTTCTTCTACTAAATCAAAATGCTTAGAAAAGTTTGTCATGAAAATACCCATGACAAGTGCAGATAAAAGTGGTTCCAAAGACCAACTGATATTTAAACTGTACACAACAAAAACAAGACCTATGGTGGAAATAGTCTCCATTCCTTTATGGAGTTTAAAAAGATTCTCCATAAGCTTAGCAATTAATGCACCGGCTATACCAAGTATGATGCTGAAAATGATGATCGTTAAAGTATGTAAAACAGTTGAAAAATGAAACTCTCCAAAGTCTATGACCGCTTTAGCCAAGGTGATGGCAAAGGCAAAAAGTATTAAGGCCATGGCATCGTCTAAGGCAACTACACCTAGAAGAATGCGGCTGAACTTTCCTTTAGTACGTAACTCATGTATAACGGCTATTGTTGCAGCAGGGGCAGTTGCTGTTGCTAGACCACCTAAAAGGATAGATATGATCAAGGCATAGTCACTTGGAAGTGATAAAAGGCCTGAAAGAAGATAAAAACCAAGGCTTACACAGATAAAGGCAAAGATAGTTTGAAAAAAGGTGATATATAAAACATCTTTTCCTACCTCTTTGATATAGGAGTATTTTAAACTGGCACCGATCATAACTGCGATCAAAGAAAGTGACATCTCAATAATAACATGGGTATCACTGACAAAGCTTTGAGGAACGATATTGAGCACTTCTGGACCGATAATGAGACCTAATATGAGGTAGCTTACGACCTTTGGTAAGAAGATCTTAGTGCTTAGCCATTGTACGAAAGCTCCCAGTACAAAAATAATACCAAGATAAAATAATGTTTGCATACTGCATTGTAGCACGAGTTGTTATTAAATAAAAATTATAAAGAAGGAATTTTTTGAATGATGAACTTATTAAAATAGATCTCTTCAATAATAGGTTCTTGAAAGACCTTTATGAGGTGTTCTTTGATTTTCTTTTTTACATACTCATGCCCATAAGATGTGTAAGGAATACCTATGCTGTTATAGGTAGAAAAGCTGTCTAAAACAGCGTTCTGGATCAAAATATTTTTTTCAATTATTGTGTGAAATGCGTTATATTTACATTTTATAGAAAGGTTGAAGACAAGGTGCTTGTGACGGTCTAGATTAACCTGATATTCGCCAATATTATAGATGTATTCTTTTTCTGATTCTATTTTAAACTTTCGGTGGGCATTAGAATTCGAGGTATCAAAAATACGTCCAATGTTTTGTAGGGATGACTCTTTCTTGGAGGCTAAAGAAGCCATAAACAAGATAAGAGATATAAAGATAATTACAAGAATAAAAACTAATGCAATTTTAGTGATGTTTTTTTTAATTTTATTAAAATACTGTCTTTTTTTCATAGGCGTGCATTATATCAAAAGCATATAAAAATAAATGATAATATATCTGCTTTAGAGGATAATAGTCGAGAAAACAGATAATTTTTTTATTTTAGTTATATTATATTTTTTTATATGTTCTTTCATTTTAATATTAGGCTTTTAAATTTAATTCCTCTAGAGGTCTGGGGTGATACAATTTACAAATTTCATTTGAAAGGTCTTGTTATGAAAACACGCGTACATTGTTATTCCTTTATGGAAAAAATAACCAAGATGATCATTGTTGGTGTTTCACTGGTCTCTCTTCAAGCTGATGAACTCTCCTTATCTGCTCTTGCAGATGATGCTAATGTAAAGTGGGGTGCCTGCCCGGCTTTTTTAGGTAAAGGATGCGAGATGGCGGTAATTCATGGCGATCCTGCAAAGCCTAATAGCGATATCTTCTTTAAGGTACCAGAAAATTTTAAAATTCCTTTGCATTGGCACACTTCTGCTGAACGTATGGTCTTAGTCAAGGGGAAGATGGATGTTACCTATCATAAGGAGAATACCAATACCTTGAGTGAGGGTGAATATGCTTATGGACCTGCTAAAAAAGTTCATAAGGCTTATTGCCATAAGGGGTCTGAATGTGTCTTGTTTATTGCTTTTGAAGCACCAATCGATGCACACGAAGTAAAATAGTAAGGAGTTAGCTTCTTTGTTTGAACTGGTACATCAAAATAGATGCAGCCACGCCAACATTGAAGCTTTTTATACCCTCTACCATCTCTATACGTACTACCTTGTCACAGGCATCAAGTACATTTTGAGATATTCCTTTTCCCTCATGTCCCATCAACAAAACCCATTTTTTTGGAAGACGTATATCTGCTAAGGCAATTGACTCAGCTGTCACTTCTGCCGCAAAGATCTCATATCCATTGTCTTGTAATCTTTTAATGGTATGGAATATATCTGCATATATGTGTGTGTTGAGCATACTCATATGTCCCATTGATACACGTAAAGCACGTCGTCCATAAGGATGAGGCCCCTGTTCAGGAAGAAGATAAGAATTTACACCAAGTGCCGCAGCTGAACGTGCAATAGATCCTATGTTTTCAGTGGAGGTGATGGCATCTAACATGATGATATGGTCTCCTAAATCGTCTAAAGGAGTGTCATCCGGTCGTATACCGTGCATCATACAATTATGATGAATTTTGTGTCCAACAATCTCTTGCATCAATTTTTTATCTGCAAGATATAGGTGTTCAATCTTTTTATTTTCAATAAGGTCTTTAAACTCATCATAATATTCTTGTGTAGCCAAGATACTTTTTACCTTGATAGTCGTTTGCAAAAGTATATTAACAACCTTGGGACTATCTGCAATAAAAGAGTTGTCTTGGACAAAAGCGTTATCGCGTAGTTTGGCATAAATCTCTAAAGCGGGTGAGTTAAGGTCGGTTATCTTTGTCAAAGTCATAATGTGATTGTATCTCTATCAAGATTTTGTATGTATAAAAGTAGGCGAATTCTTATACTTCATTTTTTAAGGTTTCTGCTTCTTTATTGTCTTCAAATTCTTGTAAAGCTCTATAAAGGTTTTTTGTATAACGGCGTGTAAGATGGACAACATTGATTGCCTTAGCCGTAATGTTTTTTGCAATACTTGGACTCTGTGCGATAGAAGAGATACTTTCTAAGGCACTTTTATAGGAAGTGTTGATCTGTTGGTAACTCTCTTGCATCTTAGAAAGGTCTTCTTCTTTACCTTGTAAGTAATCATTGAAAATAAGAGTACTGTTTAAAATCTGATACCTGATATTACGATAAAAATCTTGTATCTCCGAGGCATCTGAATTAGAAAGAAGCTCAAAGTCCTTTAGCATATCTTTCATGGCCTTAGATGCTGAAGACAGACTCGTAGCAATAGAAGTCAATTGATTTAATTGTTCTTGCTCATCTTGTGTTATATGCAAAGAGATGATGGATGCATAATTAAAGATCTCTCCTTCTAGCTCCTGTAGCTGGCTATAGACTTTTTTATAGGACACATTTAAGGGCTCTTTTGAATCCTCTAATAGTTTATCAACTGATTCATATTTTTCCAAGGCACGAGGTGCAGGGATATTGATGCATAAAAGTGAAAAGTCACTTACTTTATGAGTGAGGTAATGAATCTCCTTTTCCAAAGAGATCAGAGCAGCGACAGGAACTGTTGGCGTGACAGTGTGTATAAACTTAGTGACGACAAGAGGCTCTTTGGTAAACATCTTAGCTAAAGCAGAAGCCAACTTCGGAATCCAGAAGAACCATAGGAATACACCCAAAATATTAAAAATAGTATGAAACAAAGCCAAGGCAATAACAGGCTCGTTTGTAGAGATAAGTATAAAAGTAAGTGCTGTTATGGGTTGAATTAAGACTAAGGCAACAAGAGCGGTAGAGAGATTAAATAGAAAATGTACAGTTGCAGCACGTTTTTTATCAGGTGATCCACCAATAGAGCCTAAAAAGATAGTGATTGTTGTACCGACATTCGCACCTATGATAAAAAAAGCGGCCATTTCAAAAGAGATAAGCTGAGTAAAAAGCGCACTCTGTGCTATGGCTATAGAAGCTGAGCTTGATTGGATGATAGCTGTAAGTATAAAACCAATAAAAAAGAAAAGATAAAGATCGACTTGTTTATAGTGTGTCAAATCAAAATCATCGGAAATAAAAGTAAAACTCTCTTTCATACCTTCTAAGCCTAAAAAGATAAGCCCAAAGCCAATCATACCTCCAAAGTAATTTCTCCAAGAACTATCTTTTTGTACTAATATAGATCCTATTCCACCCAAGGCAATAACCGCGTAGGCAAGAAGTTTAATGTCAAACTTAAAACCGATAAGGGCAATCAGCCAAGAGGTCGCGGTTGTACCAATATTTGATCCAAAGATAATACCGATACCATTTTGTAGACTTAAGGTTCCTGCGCCGATAAGCGAGAGCGTCATCAAAGAGACAACAGAAGAACTTTGAAAAAGTGCCGTAGCGCTAAAGCCTAAAGACAGAGAACGAAGATTTGTTCGTGTTGCATTGTTTATCATTTTTTTAAAGGAGTAACCCGAGGCGGTTTTGATACGTTCTTCTAGATAAAGCATACCAAATAAAAAAAGACCTAAAGAGGCTAATATTTCGATAATTGCTGTTATCATGGATCATCCTTATGTTCTATTAATAGTTTAACATGATTTGTGTAAGAAGTGTTATGACACCGATGCGAGGGAGGTCTTTTTAGCTAAACAAACAGTCCAAGATAAACTTGGACTATTATCTAAGTGTTAAATTGGAAAAATAAGCGCCTAGGTATGAAGCTGTTTCACCACTTAGTTGACGCATGAATGATTGGATCTTATCTTCTTGTAACCAGATAGGCTTATCTATGTCACAAAGTTTCATAAGTGCATTTTCTGCGTCATAACCAACACCAACCTTATCAATAAGACCGACCTCTTTTGCCTGTGATGCAGTAAAGATATGTGCATCTGCATATTGGGTGTGGTCTTGGGGGTTTAATTTACGTGCCTTTGCTACATCATTAACAAAAAGTTCATAGGTGTTATTGACAACTTTTTCTAGTTCAGCTGTTTCATAAGGTTCCCATTGTCGTGATGAGGTGCCTACTTCTTTAAACTTACCTGCTTTGACTATCTGAGAAGAGATACCGATTTTTTGCGCAATTTCAGAGAGGTCGGCGCCTTGCATAATCACACCGATTGAGCCAACCATAGAACCTGGATTTGCATAAATTTGCGAAGCATAAATAGAAGCATAATAAGAACCACTTGCCATGGTACCCGCCGCGTAAGCAATGATAGGTTTTTCTTTCTTCAGACGCTTCACTGCCTCCATGATCTCAATGGAAGGAGATACTGCACCGCCAGGTGAATTGATGATTAAAAGAACACCTTTGATATGTTTGTTTTTTCTTATCTCTTCTAGCTGGTCTACAACCAAGGTAGCATCCATAATGGCACCTTCAATCTTAACCTTTGCAAGGTTTGCAGGTACAAGCTTTGCCTGACTTGGTGAAAAGATAAGAAAGACGATAAGTAAAAACAACATGGCCTTAAAATGATTTTGTATAAACTTCATCACTGCAAAAAAAGGTGAAAAAAACTGTTTTATAGCATCCATTTATTCTGCCTCCGCGTAGGTACCGTTGATATAACGATGTGATATTTCAAACTCATGCAAGATGAGATGTATCGGTAACTGCTCATTTGGTTCTTCTTCTAGGTTTAGTACAAGAAGGTCAGCATTTTTACCTTCACAAATCTCACCTGTATTTAAACCAAGAGCAATAGCTGCATCTATTGTAACAGAATTTAAAAGTGCTTTGGCTAATGAAAGAAGATCTGTCTCTTTATGCATAAACAGAGCAATTTTCATCTCTTCAAAGAGGTTTAGATCATAATTTGAACTTAGTCCATCAGTCCCACAAAGCCACTTTATATTGTGTTCTTGTATTTGGTCAAGATTAAGTGCCCCATTGCCTAATAAACGGTTTGAAATCGGACAATGGACTACCGTGTGCCCAGCTTCTTTTAGTGTTTTGTATTCTGCTTCATTCGCATGGACGACATGGGTGAAAAGTGTGGGTGTGTTTTTAAAGAGTTCCAAAAACTCAGTCGATGTATTCACGGCATAGTTTTGTTTTAAAAGCTCATTAAAAAAAGGCTTGAAGTCACCCTCGTTAGTATCAAGCCAATGACGCTCAGCCGGACTTTCCATATAGTGAGCAGATAAGGGGTATTGACGCAGTCGAGCTAATTCAATGCCTTTTTTTATAAGAGCTGGATGAACTGAATAAGGCGAATGAATAGCAACAGCAGGATAAAATCCCTCTCGCTTCACCGTTTCTGAGGCTTTAAGACGCGCTTGAAAGTCTTCAAAAAGGGTGTCTGCCATGGTTGCTTGAGAGCCGATGAGCTCATTAAAGAAAACAACATTTTGTTTAGCGTGCTCTGCTGCTTCCAAGTCCATACCGTGAGAAGAGATGGCTCCAAAGCTAGTAATACCCGAATAAAGCATTCTATCTGTTGCTTTTTTCATACACTCAAGTGAACAGTTATTGATAAGATCGTCTCGATTTTCAATGACACTATGAAGCCAAGGCAGAAATTTTCCATATTTTAATTGGGTTTTATTTGCCGAAAACTCTAAATGTACATGTGCATTTATAAGACCAGGCATAATCATAGAGTAGGGTTCAGTGTCGATGACTTCGGCATCAGGGTAGATTTGTAACAGCTCATCAAGAGGTGCTATTTTTTCTATTGTTTTATCGAAAGCAAGGGACTTGCCTTCAATAATTTCATTATTTTGGAGGATGTAAGAAACGTTAAGTATTTTCAAAATTAAAAAAGCCTTTATTAAACTAAAAAAAAATTATGCTTTACAAAGGTATAATGTATCCTTAAAATAAGACATAAGGTAAATAATGAAAGTTGTAGTTATTCAAGGACCAAACTTAAATATGCTTGGAGTTCGTGAACAAAATATTTACGGACCAATGAAATTAGAGCAGATCCATGCACAAATGAAAGAGTATGCAGATAATAATGGGGTTGAAATTGAATTCTTTCAGAGTAACCTAGAGGGTGAGATCGTAGATCGTATCCAAGAATGTTTAGGTGATGCAAATGGGATTATTATCAATCCAGCAGCTTACACACATACATCTATCGCTATTCGTGATGCAATCTCAGCTGTATCATTACCAACAATTGAAGTACATATTTCAAATATTCACCGTAGAGAAGAATTTCGTCGTACTAATATGATCGCACCAGTATGTGCTTCATCTGTTGTAGGATTCGGTCCTTTTGGTTATCACTTAGCGATGACAGGTATGACACAAATATTTTCTGAAATTGCAGCAATGCAAGAAGCACAAAAACAACAACAAGCAGCAGCACAAGCATAATATGCTCAAAAAGCGTCTAAATAATAGTTTAAGCCTTATCCGAACAAGCTTATACCCTAAGAGGTATCAAGCTTCGAAGAAACGTTATAGTGCTACCTTGGGTGTTGGTGGAAACATCGGAGATGTTGTACGACGTTTAGAAAGACTGAGCCATTACTTTATGGCTGATGTCCATTGTGATCTAGTAAAAACAGGGCCTATTTTAAAGAACCCGCCTTTTGGGTATTTGGAACAGGATGATTTTTATAATTCTGTCTTGGTAGTAAAAACTAATCTACAACCACAGGCCTTTTTAAAATATGTCCTTGAAGTCGAACGTAAGTTCGGTCGTAAGCGTAGTTTTGCAAATGCACCACGAACACTTGATATAGATGTTGTTTTTTTTGAAAATAGAAAAATACAGAGCAAAAACCTAACACTTCCTCATCCGCACTGGAAAGAAAGAGAAAGCGTTGTAATACCAATGACATATATGGAGCATAGATGAAAATATTGACTTTTAACGGAAAATCTCCTGCGGAAGCATTAAAAAAAGCACAATTAGCTGTTGGTGAAGAGGCTATGCTAATTGAGACAAAAGAGATCCGTAAAAAGAGTCTGAGCGAGACAGCCTTGTATGAAATCATTGTTGGTATTGATGATCATATAGCTGCTCAGTTAGATAAAGAACAAGCACAACAAAGCAAAGATGCTTCTGCTCCAGTTGCTAAGAGCTCGGCAGATGTGCTTTACAATATTTCCGAAGCCGCCCGTCAAATTTCAAAGATAGCTGAAGTCACAGAAGCAGACAACCCTTTGATGCATGAAGATTATGATCCCAATAGAGTTGTTGCCAGAGTAAAACAAAAAAGTACTGACCCCGTAGAGTTCACGCAAATAAAAGATGAGATTTCAAAACTTGGAGATAAGGTCAAACTTATTCAAAATATGTTTTGGGATGAACGCTCTGATCGATTAGGCGATCTTGCTATTCCACCTGAATTCTCAGAAATTTATAAACTTACTTTAGAAAGTGGAATGAATACATCGCATCTTGAAGAGATTATGAAGCTGACTTTAGAGCATATGCCAATGAAGATGCGTGAAAACTCTCAGACTGTGAAGCGATATTTTCAAGTACTGCTTCGCAAGATGGTTCCTGTTCGCATGGAGTCGATGCCAAAGCAAGGAGCAAAAAAAGTTATTATGCTTGTTGGCCCAACAGGTGTTGGAAAGACAACGAGTATTGCTAAACTTGCTGCGCGTTTTTCATATTTGATGGATAAAAAATATAAGGTAGGTCTGATTGTCCTAGATACCTATAGGATTGGTGCGGTTGAGCAGTTAATGCAATATGCTCGTATGATGAAGCTTGGTATTGAAACAGTTGTGGATCCTCCTGAATTTGCTTCAGCGCTTAATGCTATGCGTTATTGTGACTATATTCTTATTGACACTATGGGCTCATCTCCGTATGATAAAGAAAAAATCACAAAGATATATGATTGTTTGCAAAACAATACGACAGATTTACAAGTCGATACTGTTCTTGTACTTCCATCGTCTATCAAGTATGAAGATTTAAAAGCAACCTACGATAATTTTGAACCTTTAGGCATTGATACGATGATGTTTACGAAACTTGATGAAACACGTGGTTTTGGAAATATCTTTTCATTGATGTATGAGACAGCAAAGCCTATCTCTTATTTCTCGGTAGGACAAGAAGTTCCTGAAGATTTAGTGGTCGCAAGCAGTGATTATCTTATTGACTGTATGCTTAATGGCTTTGATCGGAATAAAAGATGATAACACAGGCTCAAAAGCTTAAAGAACTGGTAAAAGAAAACAGTAATACAAGTGCTAAAAAAACACGTTTTATTGCGATAACAAGTGGTAAAGGTGGTGTAGGTAAGAGTACTATCAGCTCAAATCTTGCTTATTTGATGGCGCATTACGGTTTAAAAGTCGGTATCTTTGATGCAGATATTGGTTTAGCTAATCTTGATGTTATGTTTAATGTGAAAATAAAGAAGAACATTTTACATGTACTCAAAGGCGAAGCAAGTGTCAGTGATATTTTAATCCCAGTGGCTCCTAATCTTTTACTTATTCCGGGCGAAAGTGGCGAGGAGATCTTAAAGTACAGTGATGCAGCGCTATTTGAGCGCTTTATGGAAGAATCACATGTTCTGGATGATTTGGATGTTTTACTTATTGATACGGGTGCAGGTATTGGCGAGCACATTCAACACTTTTTAAAAGCTGCAGATGATGTTATTGTTGTCACTGTTCCTGACCCCGCTGCGATCACTGATGCTTATGCGACTATCAAAGTGACGTCTAAAATCCGTAATAAGATGTTTTTAGTCTTTAATCAGGTTCGCTCAGAAAAAGAGGCACAACTATTGTATGATAAAATATCAAAGGTAGCTAAGGCCAATATCGGAGGTGCTCTAGAGCTAGAGCTTCTAGGTAAGGTCAATGCAGATGAAAAAGTTTCACGTTCAATTAAGCAGAGAAAGATTTTTTCTCAAGAAAATCCTATTTCACCTACCACGCGTGATTTAGAAAAAATTGTTAAGAAATTATCACGTAACTTGGAACGAAATATGCTGGTATCAGCTGAAGATAGTGGTATTCAGGGGCTGTTTAAGCGTTTGATGACACATTTTTAAAGTCAATCAGAGTTAAGGGAGATAAATAAGCATATGCGCAGTATTAATTTTGTCTCTTTTTTAACAGTACAAGGCTTTTTTGTAGGCTTTATCTTTGCTCTTTTAAAGGCACAAAGTGCGGGAGACCTACTTGCATATACGCTATTGATAACAGCATTTTTTTATCTGTTTTCACATTTTACAATATCGTTTTTTATTCGCTTTTCTCCTTTAAAACAGGAATATTTTCCTAAGATCCGTCATGAGGGTGATTTAGATTACTATGCTAACGAGATTGCCAAACGAGAAAAGGTGATAGACAGTTCTCATGACTTTTTAGAAGCACTTGATAAAAAGTATAAATCTAGAAGTAAAACCAGAACGAGAAAGAGCGCATGATGGAAAGCAATAAGATAAATGCTTATACAAATGAACTCAAGCACAAAGAAGATGAATTAGCTATTCAATATCTTCCAGCTGTAAAAGCGATGGCATTTCGTTTAAAAGAAAGACTTCCAAGCTCAGTTGATTTTAGTGACCTAGCTGCTATTGGAACAGAAGAATTAGTTAAACTTGCTCGCCGTTATGATGAAAGTCAAAATGATTCATTTTGGGGATATGGAAAGACTAGAGTGTATGGAGCAATGCTTGATTATCTTCGTTCTTTAGATGTTGTGAGCCGCTCAAATCGCAAGTTGATCAAGATGATAGATAAGGCAATCGCAGCGCATTTAGCAGAAAATGAAGATGAACCAAGTAATGCTGAACTTGCCATTATTTTGGATGAGAGTGAAGAAAAAATCAATGATGCACGTATCGCCTCTGAGATTTATGCGGTTATGCCTATTGATGAGCAACTCTCATTGACATCTGAAGCGAGCACCTTAGAAAAAATAGAAAAAGAGAACCTTATTGAAGTTATTGAAAAGGTTTTGGGACATCAAAGTGAAAGGGAACAGTTGATCATACAGTTATACTATTTTGAAGAACTTTCTCTTAAAGAGATTTCAGAGATTTTAGATATCACAGAGTCACGTATTTCACAAATACATAAGGCATTGTTGAAAAAAATTAGAGATTCTATAGGAGGGAACAATGGCTGACATACTCTCCCAAGAAGAAATTGATGCTCTTTTAGACGTTGTCGAAGATGAGGGTGATGATGCCCTAGCGATGGATGAAGAAGAGGTCTTTGAACAGAAGCAGATTACGCTGTATGACTTTAAGCGACCTAACCGTGTTTCCAAGGAGCAGCTACGTGCTTTTAGAGGGATACATGACAAGATGGCAAGGTCACTCTCTTCTCAAATTTCAGCAATTATGCGTTCTATCGTAGAGATACAACTGCATTCTGTTGATCAGATGACGTATGGCGAGTTCTTGATGTCTTTGCCTAACCCAACCTCATTCAATGTTTTTTCGATGAAACCATTAGAGGGCTCAGGTGTCTTAGAAATAAACCCATCTATCGCTTTTCCAATGTTAGATAGACTACTTGGTGGTAAGGGTGAACCCTTTGAATCAAATAGAGAATTCTCTGATATTGAGTTAAGTCTGTTTGAAACAGTGCTTCGCGTAATGATGTCAACGCTCAAAGAGGCATGGGGTCCAGTGGCTGAAGTATACCCTTCTGTAGAGTCGAAAGAGTCTAGTCCTAATGTTGTTCAGATCGTGGCACAAAATGAGATTGTTGTTATGGTCGTAATGGAGATCATTATTGGACACAGTTCAGGAATGATGAATATATGTTATCCCGTTATTGAACTTGAGCCTGTACTTCCAAAACTTGCTTCTCGCGACTTGATGCTGAATGAAACAAGTTCAAAGAAGAGTCGTAACCAAGAGTTGCAAGTTCTCATTGGTGGTGCAAATGTAACGGTTGAAGCCAATCTTGGTATGGCAGAACTGAGTCTACGTGATGTACTTAATTTAAACAGTGGAGACATTATTCGATTAAATTCGAGTGCAGATGATATTGTTAGTTTAAGTGTAGATGGAAAAGAACGTTTTAAAGGTGAGGTAGGCCTGCGTCGCTTTAGAAAGTCGATC
>JBFFDB010000005.1:0-18158 GCA_041559595.1 Sulfurimonadaceae bacterium | reverse complement strand
TAGTTCATGCAAAATTGTATATGCTTCACTCTTCGTGACAAGCGACTCAATTGCTTGAATAAACACTACACCGTTGGCTTGCTTTTCAACGATCTTCAAATCATCTTTTGTATCAGCCATGAAATAGTTAAATGACAGAAGAATCAAACTAATTAAGATAAAGATGAGTGTGATTATTTTATAAATATTATTCACAGTTGAGTCATCCTTAATTGTTTGCAGTTATTATTTGAAATTTTAACATAAAATGTGATTTCGACTAAGGTTTTCACTATCTTATTTCTCTATCGCTGAGGACTTAGATCTCTGTTGGCAAGGTTTTCTAAAAGCACTGTCGCATATGAACCCTTAGGTAAAGTAAAGCTCAACTCAAAACATTTATCTGCTTTTTTATACTCATGACGAATAGACTTTGGATACACAATAGCATCTCGTCGTTTCCCCATAGCAACAACAGTCAGATCATCAAAATCGTGTTCTATCTCACCAGCAATACCCTTTGCTCTCCAGGCCTTAGCACCAGCTAGTAGGCCTGTAGGGACAAGCTTTTGTTCTTTATACGGCTTACGGATAGCTTGAAGATCTGTAACGTTAAGCCATTGTTTACTCTTAGCTTCATACATGATATCACCAGGAAGTACTGATAATAAGCCTGCTTGATTTTTTAAGATATCACACTCTTGAGCCGAAATATTTAAATTTACAAGCAACTCTTCACAATCTTTCGTTTTAATCTCTTGAGTAACTTCAATACGTCGTGCTAACCAATCATTAAAAAGGTAAGACTGATAAGCATGTAGCATTATTTTATTTACCTTTGAATCTTTCATAGTATGTTCACCCTGAGCGACATCCCTAGCTTTTTCAAAATTAGCACTATCGCGTCCAAAACGCTGATACCCAAAATAGTTTGGCATACCATGACGCATGATATCATCCAAGACTTCTTCTAAATTGCGAGCAGACTCTGGTGTAACATCATGAAGACGGATAGTAAAATGGTTTCCTTTTAAGTCCCCGATAGAAAGCTTCTCTTTTGCTCTAAAACTTTCAAGAATCTTTATACGAGGATGACGAAGACGCTCAAAACTTTTTGAGAACTTCAAAGGAAGAGAAATATACTGCGTTGTTGTCGCATGTTTATCTTTTAAACCGGCATAGCCAATAGTAAAACATTGTAACTCTGATTCTAAAAAGTCAAGCATTTCCATAGTAGAAAGCTCTTGTTTTTGAACCTTCGCAATATAAAAATTACCTTTGTCACTTGGTGTATCAAATAGAGGTACTTCATTTACTATAAAGTCTTCTGTAGTCTGTCTAAATCTAAATTTTATTGGCTTGTGTGTTTGTGTAAAAATACGTTTCATTAATGATCTTTTTTATGTATGTTGATAGATGATGAGATTATAACTAATAGGTGCTATAATCAAGCTATGAATATTTTATTAGTAGATGACAGTCAAGTCGCAAGGGTGCTGATTCAAAAAGTCTTGTCTGAACATAGACATGCGGACAAGTTTAATTTTTTTAATGCCGAAAATGGACAATATGCCTTGGAAATGTTGTCGCAACATAAAATCGATGTTATGTTCTTAGACTGGCGTATGCCAGTCATGGATGGAGAAGAGCTTATCAACCTCATTCGAGAAAGTAAAAAATACTCCCATATAAAGATTATCATAGCCTCAGCTGAAGACTCTAAAGATAAAGTCATTCAGATGCTGAAAAAAAAGGTCAATGGGTACCTCATAAAACCCTTTGAAGAAGATGGCATCATGAAAGCCTTCGACTCTTTGTTCAAGTCAACACATTAGAACAAGTCTTTACAAATTACTCTTATTTTCTACGCTGGCTGTTATCTTGACCTTATCTGTCATCACTTCAAAGTGATCACCCTTATTCAAGGATTCAAGCTCAATTAGCTTGCCTTCCACGGAGACTTGGGCAAATCCTTTTTTACTCTTTAGTTTTGGGTCTTGCGAGCTAAAGGCATTTGTTAATTGTTTTAGCACTGCCGTCTTAGCATTGAGTACCGTTTGCATTTGCCTAGGAAGCATATCTATTAATGGTCGTAATTCTCTCTTTGCACTCTCTAGGTTATACTGCATCTTCTGATTAAACATAGACTTTAGCTGTTTTAACTCATCGAGTTTCATCTTTAAACGGTTTTCTATAGAGTTTTGTGCATACAAAGAGTGAAGGTGTTGTATCTTTTCCTTAGCTTTTAAAAGACGTTGGGATTGAGTACGTGTTAGCTGCTGCATCAATGCATCAATACTAAGTAACATCTCATTTCTATCAGGAAGTATCATCTCCATAGCTGCTGAGGGTGTAGGTGCACGCAAGTCAGCCACATAGTCAGAAATGACCCAGTCGATCTCATGCCCTACTGCTGAAATAATAGGTGTCTTACAATGATAGATAGAATTAGCCACAATTTCTTCGTTAAAACCCCAAAGATCTTCCATACTTCCACCACCACGTCCCACAACAATGGCGTCATGTCCATTCTTATCTGCTGCCTTGATTCCACGTGCAATTGAATTAGCAGAGCTATCACCTTGGACTACTGCGTCATATAAAGATATCTTCACCAGAGGCCATCGTACAGAAGCGACACGTAACATATCTTGTAAGGCAGCTCCTGTTTCTGAGGTAATCAGACCAAGACTCATAATGTAACGAGGAATCTCTTTTTTATGCTCAGGGGCAAAATATCCCTGATCTTGAAGCTTTGACTTTAACTGCTCAAAAGCCAAGGCAAGAGCACCCTTGCCTGATGGTTCTGCACCTATAACATTTAACTGGTATTGTCCGCGAGGTTTATAGACAGTTATAGCGGCTTCTAGAACGATCTTCATACCTTCTGCTAGCCTAAACTTTAACTTAGAGGCATTACCTTTAAACATGACACATGAGATTGAAGAACTCGCATCTTTTAGTGTAAAGTAAATATGACCGCTATTGTGATAAGTAACACGTGAGAGTTCACCCTCAACGAAGGTGCGCATGAAAGTCGTTTCAAGAAGGTTTTTAATCTGTTCATTAAGTCCATCAACAGAGAGAATATTCATCTTTAACCTTCTATGTAAGCCGTCTGCTTATTTTTTTCTCGCTATCATGAGTGAACTGATATTCATTGAAAAGCTTTTTGAGTACATCACTTCAAAACCAGCATCTTCAAGTTCTTCTTGCATTTTTTCTAAGGTTAAAAAACCTTCTATAGAATTTGGAAGATATTCATAGGCTTCTTTGTTATTAGAGATAGCACCACCAATTTTTGGCAAGATATTGTTGAGATAAAAGTCAGTAATCTTTGCCATTATCCCAGGGTTTTCACGTTTCATAAATTCCAAGATGACGACATATCCACCCGGCTTTAGTACGCGATTAAACTCTTGTAATGCTTCTTTACGTTCAACTACATTTCTAATCCCATACGAGATAGATAAGAAGTCTGCTACTGCATCTTCAACAGGGATTTCAGTCGCCTTTGAAATAGCATAATCAAACTTAGGAAACTTTTCTCGTGCGACATCAACCATACCATTTGAAGGGTCAACACCTAAAAGCTTTTTGACTTCAATGCCAGCAACAGCTGCACGACGCATCCAATAGTCCATCATGTCACCCGTGCCACATGCAATGTCAAGAACAAGATCAATCTCTTTTTTTCCATACATGTCATAAGCAAGATCACAACCTTTTTTACGCCATGTCTTATCAATACCCATACTTAGTACTCGGTTGGCTCTGTCATAAGTCGGTGCGATGTCATCAAACATCTCAACAATTTTTTCTTGTTTTTCTATTGCCATCTTAGCTTTTTGTCCTTTTCATCCAGATCATCATATCATTGTCTAGTTTTTCAGAATTTAAAATTTTAAAGT
Organism: Sulfurimonadaceae bacterium; assembly: GCA_041559595.1. GTDB lineage: Bacteria > Campylobacterota > Campylobacteria > Campylobacterales > Sulfurimonadaceae. Next base: position 14,268 of record JBFFDB010000005.1, on the reverse strand, counting down.
CCATTGCTTCATTTGAGAACTTTATCTTTCCACCACTTTTAGGTGCTAAAAAACATAGATATCTATCGATAATATCTTTACATGCTTCAAACATCGAAGGTCCACCTTCTATCAAGACATTCTTATATTCATTGACTTTATCGAGCTTGTTAGAAATAAAGACTTCTCTACCTTCTACATCAAACAGTGGAATACTTCTATCAAAGTCCGTACTATTTGAATAGATGAGCACATCAGGTGCCTTTCCATTGACAAGTCTAGCATCTAAAATCGGTCTGTCTGTTCGTACACTGTTACCACCAATAACAAGTAGGTCACAAGAATTACGAATAGCGTGTACCTTCGTGCGAGAAGTATCATCAGAGATAAGTCCACCATCTACACTGCCGTCTAAACGTTGTGCCCATTTAAAAGTCACAAAATTTTTCTCATTCCATTTAATAAAGGGTTCTAAAAGTTCATTGGCTTCTTGCTCACACAGACCATAATGAACATCCATACCGCCTGATATAAGAGCTTGAGCTCCGCCAGTCGCTTCTGGATTTGGATCATAATGAGCTATATAGATGTTTTGCGGACGCATTTTCTGTATTAAAGAAGAACATGCTGGAGTTTTTCCCTCGTGAGTACAAGGTTCAAGCGTAATATACATGTCACAAAATAGAAAGATACCATTATGATGTTTTAGAAGGTAATCATGTATATCTTGAGATTTAGTAAGCTTTTCAATACCACGATCAATGCTTAAAGCCATATAAGCATCTTTAAGAGCCATCACTTCAGCATGAGGTTCACCAGGTGCAGCGTGTGCGCCAACAGCTATGACAGCGCCATTTTGTACAATAGTACAGCCAACAGCTGGGTTCGGATAAGTTAGACCTTGAAACTGCCAAGCAGCATCAAGGGCAAGTTGCATATACTTTTGCTTACCACTCAAAATACGTAGATGCCTTGATTACTTCATCAAAAGGAATAGTCTGTTCACCGACTTGTTCATCTTCAATGGTTATCTTTGAGCCTTCAACTTTCAGAAGAGGACCTTTTAGTACTTCATTAGAGATAAGAACTACTTTGACTTTTTCACCGATCGATGCATTAAAATGCTTTAGTGATTTTAGTTTACGCTCAATTCCTGGTGAACTCACTTCTAATCTATAGTCACCCTTCACAGGAGGAGTTACGTCTAAAAGAGGATTTAGCATACGTGTCACTTCAGCACACTTGTCTAAACTGATCCCGTCTTTAGAGTTAATTAAAATACGGTAGATTGTATCTCCACCTTCACTAACGGTAACTATGTCGTAGACTGATAGGTCCATAGACTCTATTACGTTTGTTATATCGCTTTCAAGACTCATCTTCTTCGTCTCCTCTTTCTTTAGCTATCTGTTTGAACAGGTCTTCTACTTTTGAAACGCGTTCAAAGTGAGTGTCAAATTCGAATGTAAGGTTGGGACAACGATACCATCCTTGATCTTGCATACAATGTGCTTCGATTAAAGGACGTGCACCACGTAAAAGTTTTAGAAAGAGGTTTCTTTCTTTTTCAGTATAAGAATGCGGATCTAAAAAGACCTTAGCATCAGAGCGCCCTCTTGAACATACTACTTCAACAACATCGACTTCGTGTATACGACCATCTTTAAGGGAACTTATCGCCTCAGGAATCAGCTCCAAAAGGAGTGCTTCTGTGCGTTTTTTCTTTATATCTGCGGGGGTCACAGTTCTACTTTTTGCTCTACTTTTGTGAATGTTTCGATAACATCTCCAGGTACAACATCTGTGTAACCTTCAATAACAACACCACATTCGTAACCATTGCTAATCTCTTTAACATCATCTTTAAAACGTTTAAGTGAAGTAAGTTCACCCTCAAAAATAACAACACCATCACGAATAACACGTACAAGTCCACCACGTACAAGCTTACCGTCAACGACCATACAACCGGCAACAACACCCTTAGGGATCTTGAACACTTCTTTAACATCTGCTTGACCTGTATTCGTCTCAGTAAACTTAGGACTCATCATACCTGTCAGCATAGCTGTAACATCATCGATCATATTATAGATGATGTTATAGGTTTTAATCTCAACACCTGTCTGTTTTGCAGCAGCTTTAACTGCACCAGTAGGACGAACATTGAATCCCATGATAATACAATCACTTGAACCATTTGCAAGAGCAACATCATTTTCAGTGATTCCACCAACTCCAGAAGAGATGATATTTACTTTAACTTCATCATTACGAAGTTCAGTTAGAGAAGTTTTAAGTGCCTCTAAAGACCCATGTACATCGGCTTTTAAGATAATAGATAGAGCTTTAAGTTTTCCTTCTGCGATCATTGCAGTAAGGTCATCCATCGTCGACTTAGTCGAGATTGAAAGCTCTTTATGTCGGTCATACTCATGACGCTTCATTGCTATCTCTTTTGCTTCTTTTTCATTTTCCATTGCAACAAGTGTTTCACCTGCAGGAGGAACCATATTAAGACCAACAACAACACCTGTTTCAGATGGAGAAAGTTCTTTAATAGCTTTCTTTTGGTCATTCATAAGCGCTTTAATACGTCCATAAGCTGCACCGACAACGATTGGATCACCGACTTTCAGTGTACCATTACTCATAACGATAGTAGCAACTGGTCCACGACCTTTTTCTACTGATGATTCAACGACTGTTGCTTTAGCTAGAGCATTAGGGTTAGCTTTAAGCTCTAAAATCTCAGCTTGAAGTAAAATAGCTTCTAGTAAGTCATCTACACCCATACCTGTTTTTGCAGAAACTGGAATAAATTCAACATCTCCGCCCCAAGCAACTGGAGACAGACCATGTTCAGCCATTCCCGCCATTGCCATATCAGCAGTTGCACCGTCTTTATCCATCTTATTAACCGCAACAATAATCGGATTACCTGACTCTTTTGCCATCTTGATTGATTCTATGGTCTGAGGTTTAACACCATCATCGGCTGCAACAACGATGATAATGATATCAGTCACATTTGCACCACGTGAACGAATTGCAGAGAATGCTGCGTGTCCCGGAGTATCTAAGAATGTGATTTTATGACCTTTTTGCTCAATAGTATACGCACCGATATGTTGCGTGATACCACCAGCTTCACCAGCTGCAACACGTCCTGAACGAATGTTATCAAGAAGTGAAGTTTTACCATGATCAACGTGCCCCATAATAGTAATAACAGGTGGACGTTCAACTGCGTCTGGATCAACTTCAACATCTTCAGTTGCTTGAGCATTTTCAAGGTCAAAAGCAGCTTTTGGATCAATCGTAGTTACTTCGACTTCAAATTCTTCCGCAAGGATCTCAATCTCATCTTTACCAAGAAAATCATTCTTTGTAGCCATTTTTCCGAGGTCAAAAAGAACCTTGATAATCTCAATCATCGGTCTATTTATTTTTTCAGCAAACTCATAAACGCGGATATCTTCTGGAATTTCAACGCTTGTTACGATCACATCATCAGGCACTTCTTTACGACGACGTTTTTTACTCTTACCACGAGAAACTGAACGTGGGCGATTGTTTGAAGGACGGCGTTGCTGTGGATTATTTTTATTTGCAGCATTACGTGCTTCACGTTCTTTACGCTCTTCTTCAAGTGCTTTTTCACGTTCCTTACGTGCTTCTTCTTCACGGAAGTCTAGTAAAACGACCTGATCCTCTTGAAAGTCCATAGAGACTTCAGCCATATCCCCACCAAAGATATCAATTTTATTACCTGAACTCTTAGAACCATGAGTTGTCGTCGTTGACTTTTTCTTTTTCTTTGATGAACGTGCATTCATTTCAGCGATAGCTTCTGGAGACATTTTTCCATAATTTGATGTAAATTCTGGATCTCTATATGCTACTGAGTTATCTGATGATGAAGGTTTAGAAACAGCTGCTTCTGGCTTTTTCTTTTTAACGATCTTTAAACCAGAACGTTTTCTTTCTGTATTCACCTTATTGATAAGAGGTGTCTCGTCTTTTACTGGAGCAGCTTCAACTACTTCTTCAGTTTTCTCTTCAGCAACTGCTACTTCAATCTTCTCAGTAGCTTCTGACTTCTCTTCTTTTGCTGGAGCATTTTCTTCTTTTTCTGGGGCAGATGTTTCTTCAGCTACTACTTCTTCTACATCTTTTTTAGGAGCTTTTTTGATTACTGGTTTTGGCTTTGGTGGGGCAAAAGAAGCAGGGTTCATTACAAAGTTCATGATTTTTTCTGCTTCTTCCATAGAAACGCTACTGGAAGCGGTCTTAACATCTATCCCCATCTCTGCGGCTTTGTCAACAACCTCTTTACTTTTTATACCCAGTTCTGTCGCGATCTCGTGTACTCTTACCTTATCTATCATCAGCTCTTAGCTCCTTCAATACATTATGTATATTCTCATGTGAATCTTTTCCACTTTTACAGCGACCCGCCAGATGTTTTACCAGCTTAGGGTTTTCTATACATCCTTCACAGATATATAGGCTACGCCCTACTCCATCAAACAGTTGAAGTTGATTCTGTTTACACTGTAAACGAAACAGTTCATCCTGTTCTTTTCGTTCTCTGCATTGTATGCACATACGAATTGGAACATGTGAATTTCGCGCCATTATACCCTATTCTTTCTTAGTTTCTCGCCATATTAAGAGGCAAAGCTAAATTAACGTTCAATCTTCAATCCAATGTTGTCAAAATCTAAAGTTTTCACAGTAAACTCAGGAAAACGTTGTTCCATCTTATCGTGTATTCTTTGTGCGTCTTCATCATAACACATGCTAAAGAATGTCGAGCCAGAGCCTGACAATGTACTCATCAATGCGCCATTTTCATAAGCCAACTTTTGAACAGTAAACAGTTCAGGAAGCATTTTCATACGTTGACGCTGATGGAAACGATCTTTGGAAGCGATACGTAGCATCTCCCAGTTTTCACTATAAAATGAGGCAACGAGCAAAGATGAATGTGAAAGATTGTAAACCGCGTTTTCTTTATTGTATGACTTAGGTAGTGTTGTACGTGAATGTGCAGTCGATATAGGCTTATTAGGAATAACAACCACAGCTTTTAGATATGGAGGTATATGTTTCTTCTCAGAAAACACCTTACCCTTTTCAACTACTGCTGTATTAAAACCACCCATCACAGCAGGTGTGATGTTGTCTGGGTGTGGTTCATACTGAAGCGCATGGTTTAAGATACGTCTACGTGAAACACGTACACCTGCAGCTTCGTGAGCTGAAGCGATTGCTGAGACAATAACCGCAGACGAAGATCCAAGTCCACGAGAAAGAGGCACTTGATTATTAAAGGTGAATTTAAAATGCTGATGTTTTTGTGTTAGCTTATTATAGTGGTCATTAAAGATTCCGACAAAAAGATTATTGCCCTTAAGCTTTGGGTTGTTTTCACCTTCTCCACGTACAGATACGGAGTGAAAACGTGAAGGTCTAATATCTACAGTGTTTCTTAAATCTAGGGCTAGCCCTAAAGAGTCAAATCCTGGACCAAGATTGGCACTAGTAGCGGGTACGCTAATTATCATTATTATCCTTTTGTGAGCAAAAAGACTTACATCTCAACTATACGGCAGGTAGCACGTAAAGTGGTGTTGTCTCTTGTGAATAGTTACTCAGGTTTATTTGTTTAGGAAGTTCAAATGTAACTTCTGGAGGTTCATCAAACTTTTGTGTCGTAATCATACCATTGCTTTGTATAAAATAAAGTTTACCAAAGGCCTTAATAGGTTGATTCTTGTTAAAAGAGAAGGCATCTGTCGCTAAAAGTTCACACTTATTGACAATACAAAGTGTTCTTAAAAAGATGTAAGCTACTTTGATCGCCATAAAAGAACCCGGTCCACGTGTATAGACAATGGTATTAATGCTATAGCGCTGCAAAATTTCTTTAAAAATCTGAGGAAGTGCTTCTGAGCTTTGTTCTTCTGATGAGAATGTTTCAATCAGTTCTTGGTCTTGATAAACACCGACCAAGATGGGAGAACTGAGTTCAATTACTATGATATCAACCTTAGGCATATGCGTGCGCTAATTCCTTCTCTTGTGCACCTGAGAGTTCAACTATTTCATAATTTTCTTTTTCTTTTAAAAGCGCTAATGTTAATTTATGATTTAAGTCATGCGACCCAGCAAAGGCTTCATAATTACCTATAAAATTGAACCCAAGAAGAGACATGTCACCAATTGCATCAAGAATCTTATGTCGTACAAATTCATCAGGGAAACGCAGTCCCTCTGTATTTAAAACTTTTTTATCATCAAGTACAACTGCATTTTCTAAACTTCCACCAAGAGCCAGACCCTTTGAACGAAGGTACTGTACTTCATGTAAAAAGCCAAAGGTACGTGCCTTAGAGATCTTGTTCTTATACTCTTCTTTTGTAAAGTTAAATGTAAAGCTTTGTTCATCTATCACAGGATGATTAAACTTAATAGTAAAATCATAGTTTATATCAGTTGAAGGTGATAGTTTTACATATTTATCACCCTCTTTGACAATAATCTCTTTTTTTATTTTCATTATCTTCTTGGGTGCATCAAGCTCAAGTAAACCAGCTTCATCTAAGAGCATACAAAAACTCGCTGAGCTACCATCCATTACAGGCACTTCATCCGCATCTACAATAATCTTCAAATTATCTACACCATAAGCATATACGGCTGAGAGCATATGCTCAATTGTCGAAATAAAATAACCATCTTTTCCAATAACCGTTGCCATCTTTGTATCAACAACATTTTCAGGTTTAAGAGGAATTGCAACATTTACATCTGAACGATAAAATTCTATCCCTCTGTTTGCTTCTAAAGGTTCAAGTCTAAGATTGACAGGTACACCTTTATGTAGTCCAATTCCTACTAGTTCAACAGGTTTTGCTATAGTTGTTTGTTTCATTTACACATCCTTAAAAACGATACCATTTTCATATTTTATAAGTTTTAAATTTCCATCAAGCTGTGATTTATCAAGCTCTTCTCCATGAAAAAAGACACTCCCCTGTCCAATGTCTTTTAGTAAAAGATACTCCCCATCACTGCGCACAAGTCCGTCAATTATACCAAAAATCTGTACTGAACGTGAACACTCGATGATTGCACCTGAGTTAATCCGTCCAAAAAAGACAAGTTCATCCTCGGATTCAATTCCTTCACCAGAACGTATTGGTCTATAATATGTATTGACTCTTCTTTTTGTCTCAACTGCTTGTATTGACTCAACCTCAGGTCTAGCCTGAACATCTTCTAGAACAGCAGATGAACGTTTTTTACGAGTAATTAGTGTTTGCTCATTTGCATCCACATAAACAGCTTTTTTCTCATCTAAAAAAGCCTTAACCTCTTCGCCTACATTGCCTTTAAGTATCATTTGATGACCTTGGATCAAGGGAGCATTTTTTGAATAATATTCAATAAAGGCAGCATCATCTTCGATATCAAATTCAAAGGCTTTCAGTGTAAGCTGTTTTACTTTCATGATCTACCGATTAAACTTTTTGCATTTTTAATTACTTCGGTGATGTTCAAGCGTATCCAATCCTTGTCCATCCACTCTTCTGGACGTACTTCAACACCTTGGACAAGAACACCAAAATGCAGGTGATCTCCCATGGCGTAACCACTTTTCCCACTGTTTGATATTTGATCATTTGGTTTTACGGCGTCACCCGGAGCAACTTTTAAGCTTGAACAGTGACCATAGATTGTGTACAATCCCATACCATGATGAATAATAGGAAGATTTCCATAAATCCCATTCTCATCCGCAAATACTGTCATTCCATGATTTTGTGTTCTAATCTTGCCCATCTTTACACTTGCAAGATCAAGTCCTAAGTGATACGACTCACTTACCTTTTCATGATTATAGTAATACATTCTGTGATCGCCAAAACTTGCTACTTTAGCTGCATTTTTCAAAGGATAGAAAGGTTTGATAGAAAAGTCATTTATCATCTTATCTGAGATACGAGATGTGATTTCATGTATCAGCTTTTCATTATTAGCACGTACGTCTTCGTTGATGATTTTAAACTGTTCAATAGAGTCTTCTACGCCTTGTGTCTCTGGGTATTCATCCGCAAGTTCAGCAATTTTGCCTTTTAAGAACTTATCAGAGAGTTTTATCTTTGAAACCCTATAGTTTTTTGCCTTATGATAATAAGGGATATGCACACGCATCTTATTACCAGCCTTATCAGTTGCAACAATGCGTGCATCAAATTGTTTTTGCGTTATTGGCCATGCTACTAAAGCTGCATAATAATCTTCCTCATAAAATGGCTGTACCTTATAACGTTTGTCCTTATTGACTTCAACATATAAATCTTCTAAGTTTTCATCTTTTGCTCTGAAAATAACAAGCGCACTTCCACCCTTATAAATCCCATATGAGTTTGTGACTAAAGTGACAAGTGGTTTCTTTTTGTCTACAATAAAATTTTTCTCTATCGTAATCGCATTGCCTGAGAAAAAATTCCATTGACTTGAATCAACTGCATTGACAATGATCTTAACTTCCGTATCTTTAATCCCATATCCCATTTTTGGATACTCGACTTTTAATTCTAATGTTTTTTCCGGTGCTAAAAGAGCTTCTTGTGAAAGAACTTTTTGCCCATCTGATGTTACTATCTTTACTTCATAATATTTTATACCGCTGTTATCTTCTATCTTTAATTCTAACGGCTCTTTTAAGTTCCAATATTGACTATCGGTCATCGTAACCTTGGGTAAGTCTCTTTCAAACACTTTCGAGTTATATAAATATACAACTCCGGCAATCAGTCCCACAAAAATAATTAAAAACAGTATCGATGATGAATTTCTTTTTCTTCTCAAAATTTTCCTTTTAGTATAGTTATAATCTTTTCTTCTAGCTCTTCTAGAGAGTCTCCATCTATTACAAAACCTGCTGAATGGAAGTGACCACCACCACCAAGATGAGCTGCAAGTTCGTTCATATTCAATATTCCAGAACTACGAAGTGAACCTTTTATCCGTCCATCTTTTGTAAAACGAAGCATTAGCGCTACTTCTATATTAACAAGTTCAAGACTCTCATGCAAAGCTTCTTCGCAATCTACTTCATAGGCCCCTGTTTCTTCAAAGAACGATCTTTCAACCAAGGTTGATATCACTTTTCCTGAGCAATGAAGCTGAGCCGATGAAAGCATCTTTGCCTTCATACGAATAGATGCCAAAGACCGTTGCTTAAACAGCATTTTCGTACATAAAGCATTATCTGCTCCACATTTGATTAAATCAGCCGCCATTAAGAAGGTTCGCTCACTTGTTTTGTCTGTAGTAAAGTTTTGTGAATCATCGGCCAAGCCGGCATATAAGGATGTTGCCATCTTTGCATTAATACTAATATCATTACTTTTAAAGAAGTCATACAAGACCTGAGTCGTACTAATAGCACTTGTATCTAAGATATTGATAGCGCCATAGTTCTCATTTGAAATATGATGATCCACATTAACCAAGGGAGCAGTGACTTCAACACCAAGGCGTTTAATCGCTCCACAATCAAAACTAAACGCAAGGTCATAATCTTTTGGCAGATTAGACTTCACCTTATCAAAAAATGGCAAAAATGAGAGAGCTGGGTTGATCTTTTCTGTCTTACAATAAAGTGTCACTTTCTTGTGAAGACGAAGGATATGTGTATACATAGCAATGGCTGATCCCATTGAATCCGCATCAGGATTAACATGTGCAATGATAAGAATGTGTTTAGCATCATCTAGTGCTTTGACAAGTTCATGCACATTAAACCTTTTTTATTTTTTCTGAAGAAACTTTCTAGATTCGAAGAACCGTCTCTTTACAATTTTGGAATTATACTTAAAGAAGGTTAATAGAGGGCTAAAGTGAAAGCTAACGTTTCTTATCCATCTTATAAACATACGCTAAGACCTCTGCCACAGCTTGAAAAAGTGTCTCTGGAATTGGAGCGTCTAAGTCAACCTCAGCATAAAGTGAACGAGCCAGAGGAGGATTTTGCACGATATGGACCTCATTTTCTCTTGCAATCTTTTTAATGTTTAGCGCAATTTGATTCATTCCTTTAGCAACTACAGTTGGTGCAAAATCCTGTCCTTCTTTATAACGAATAGCCACAGCATAGTGCGTTGGATTTGTGATAACGACATCTGCACTTGGAATTTCCGACATCATACGTTTTTGAGACATCTGCATCTGGATTTGACGGATTTTAGCCTTGACCATTGGATCTCCATCCATATTTTTCATCTCATCTTTCACTTCTTGCTTACTCATCTTTAATTGATCAAAGTACTGTTTTCTAACAATAATAATATCTGCTAGAGCAAAAACAAAGGTAATAAGGAGCATCACTAAAGCCATAATAATAGCCTTATCTCGTAGCCACTCAAGCTGATCATCTAATGCGAAGGCAGCGACGAGAGGCAATTCTTCAATAAACATAAAAAAGAAAACAAAACCAATTCCTAAGGTAATAGACGCCTTTAGCGTGATTTTGACTCCCTCAATCATCTTTTTCATTGAAATAAGGTTTTTTATTCCCTTAATCGGGTCAATTTTCTTAAAGTCTGGTATCAAAGGCTTTGTTGTAAATACAAAACCAAACTGTGCAAAGCTCGCTCCAATACCCGCAATAGCTACCAATATAGCTAAAGGAATTACCATAATCAAGAACTCTCGCATCGTTATAAAGGCTATTTCAAAAACCAGTTCTCTATTAAAGTCATGGGAAAAAAGTGAAAAGTAATAGCGATAAAGGTTAAAATAGTGATCTATAATAAAATTAAAAATAAGAATAAAACCTAAGATTGCAACAAAGAGAGTAAAAAGACCTGACATATCCTGAGACTTAGGGACATTCCCTTCCATTCTCGCATCATCAATCTTTTTCTGGGTGGGTTCTTCTGTTTTTTCCTGATCGTCAGCCATACTATACTACAGGCCTTAATCCATTTTCATGGAAAGATCAATCCACTGAGACTGATGAATAAGTGCACCTGAGCTAATCGCATCTACACCTGTTTTTGCAAATGACTCAATTGTCTCTAAAGAGATGTTACCGCTTGCTTCTAATAAAACATCAGGATAGTTCTCTTTTTTATACACGACAATCTCATGTAGTTGCTCTGGCGTCATATTGTCACACATTACAATATCAGCACCTGCAGCCATAAACATCTTTGCCTGCTCAAATGTTTCGGCTTCAATCTCTATCTTTGATGTAAAAGGAATCTTTTTACGTGCTTCTTTCATAAAGGCATTGATGTCATCTATAGTTTTCAAATGCGTATCTTTTAACATCAGACAATCATCTAAACCAAGGCGATGATTTACAGCTCCGCCTAAACGTGTGGCATACTTCTCAAAAACACGAAGTTTTGGACGTGTTTTACGTGTATCTAAAAGTTTTGTTCCATAAGGCGCAATAATTTTAACAAAGGCATGCGTATACGTAGAGATAGAACTTGCATGTAAAACCATGTTTAACAATGTTCTTTCTATTTTAAGAAGAGTGTGTGATGTACCATTAATCTCAGCTATTAGTGCACCCTTTTCAAACTCGTCTCCATCATTAAAATGCCAAACAATTTGAAAGTTTTCAAGTTCTGCTAGAGCATTTGCATACGTAACACCAGAAAGCACCCCTGCACTCTTGGCAATAATTTTCGCAGATGCTTCTATCGGTTCAGAAATAAGAGCATATAGATCTCCTCTTCCAACATCTTCTGCTAAGACCTCTTTTACAAATTCTTTAATCATCTATAAAGCCATCATTCTATCAAGAGCAATTTTTGCCCATTTTGCAGTTTCAGGTTCAACTAAGATCTCATTAATTGGTTCTCCGTCATCAATTGACTTTAGCGTCAGATAAACATCTTCAAGTGTTGTTTCATTCATTGTTGGACATTCTGGCTTAGTCGATGAAAGAACATATGTATTCTTAGGACGCAGACGATTAACGAGATTAAACTCTGTTCCTACGGCGATCTTCTGTTCAGGATCCGCGTCAGCAATATACTTAATTATCTGAGATGTAGATCCGACAAAGTCGGCCTTTGCACAAATAGCAGGATCACATTCCGGATGAACAGCGATAAGAATACCTGGGTATTTTTTTCTATAGAACTTAATGTCATCAACTGTAAATAGCTGATGGACTGAGCAAAAACCGTCATAACAGATAATATCTGCATCCGCTAAATTTTCATCTATCCCTATAACAGCTGACTTTAATTCCATTTGATTTGCAATGTTTTGACCTAAACAGCGATCAGGTACAAAAAGGATCTTCTTTCCTTCTTTAAGGGCTGTTGTAATAATCTTTTTTGCATTAGAGCTGGTACAGACCATACCGCCCATCTGCCCTACTTTAGCTTTTACATCTGCATTTGAATTAATATACGTGATTGGTAAAATATCTTCACTTTTGATACCTTGGGCATTCATCGCTTTTACAGAATCATCAAAATATAAAGAGTCAATCATCCTTGCCATAGCACAACAGGCTATCTTTGGCATCACAACACGTTTTTCTGGACTAAGGACCTTAACACTCTGTCCCATAAAGCCTACTCCACAAAATAGAACGAATTCAGCATCATCATCCATCGTTCGTTTTGCAAGTTCTAAACTGTCGCCTGTGATATCACCCATTTCAAAGACTTCATCTCTTTGATAAAAGTGTGCGACTATCGTTACGCTAAGCTTTTCTTTTAGCGCTTTAATCTTGCTAACAAGTTCTTCTTGTGTATAACTCAAATCTTTTCCTAGTATCTATTAATAATTAATGCAAGTATAACAAATTTTTCACTACACTTTCACCACTATAACTAATCAGAAGAAGCTTCTTCTGATTAAACTTCTTTCAAACTGGAGAAACATGGACTTTTTATTTAACATTAATGGACAGTTTTATTTAGCAGCATACCTAATTGGTTCTATCCCTTTTGGTCTACTACTTGCAAAGTTTATTGCGGGTGTTAATATTAAAGAATCAGGTTCTAAAAGTATTGGCGCAACCAATGTTTTACGTGTGGTTAAAGAAAGTAACCCACCACTGGCTAAAAAACTAGGAGCAGCTACCCTTGCTCTTGATGCCTTAAAAGGTATGCTTGTCCTAAGTATTGCAATGTTAATGGACATGCCTGAATCAACTTTATGGACGATAGCAGTACTTGCTGTAATTGGCCACTGTTTTAGTGTTTACCTTATGTTTGAAGGGGGAAAAGGTGTTGCTACTGGTTTAGGTGTACTAGCACTTATGCTCCCAATTGAGACTGCCATCGCCTTTGGTGTATGGTTTATCTGTGCAAAGACACTAAAGATTTCTTCTCTTTCATCTTTAATCGCCTTAGTTGCTTTAGTTGTCTCATCATTCATGTTACATGCAGACACACCTCATGCCCCAATAATAATCATTGCTTTTATCATTATCTATAAGCATATACCAAATATCATTCGCATGGTTCAAGGCGAAGAGAAAAAAGTCATCTAGGTTAACTATGACTATACATATTGAGGATTTACATTTCAAATGCATTATCGGTCTTTTAGATTTCGAACGTCATAATCCTCAAGAGGTGATCATAAACCTCGAACTTGACTACACCTATACAGATAGCTATATCAATTATGCAGACCTTGCCTCTTTAATTGAGCAAACTCTTCAAGAAAAAAAATTTGAACTTATTGAAACAGCATTAAATGAACTTTTTAATTTAATTTCTTCAAAATATTCTTCTATCCAACGTCTCTTTATTAAAATCTCAAAGCCCGATATCCTCCCTAACTGTCGCGTTTCTGTCTCTAAGGTTAAAATTTACTGAAAGAATTTTTAAAATTTTCTAAAAAAAACTTTAAATATTTCTAAAACTGTGTTATAATCCGACAAAATTAACTACCTGTGAGGACGCTAAATGCGCATTCTTATTATTGAAGATGAAGTAACATTAAATAAAACTCTAGCTGAAGGTCTAAAAGAATTTGGCTATCAAAGTGACGTTGTTGAAAATGTAAAAGATGGTGAATACTATCTTGATATTCGTAACTACGACTTAGTACTAATGGACTGGATGCTTCCAGATGGAAATGGTATTGATATTATTGGCAATATCAAACAAAATACTCCAAAGACTTGTGTTGTTGTTATCTCAGCACGTGATGATAATGAATCTGAGATAGAAGCACTTAATGCAGGTGCTGATGATTATATCCGTAAGCCTTTTGACTTTGATG
>JBFFDB010000004.1:0-18864 GCA_041559595.1 Sulfurimonadaceae bacterium | reverse complement strand
GATTGTTATTCGGCATGGATAATTTTAGAATATCTTAATAGAAAACAGGAAATTACCTTATGCGAACTTGACTTGCAACGAATGTTTGATTTTGGATATTTAGATGCGATTATTCGAAAGTACGAAGACAAGTATGTGGGCCTAGTGCAAGAGATGAGAAGCTGTGGCCGTTAGAACACCTCATTTAAGTGTTGATGGAATTATTGAACTGTATCAAGGAGGTGTTTTTCAGGGTATTGTTCTAATAGAGCGTTTAAATGCACCCCTTGGACTAGCAATTCCCGGTGGTTTTGTCGATATAGGAGAAAGTGTAGAAGACGCAGTTGTACGTGAGATGAAAGAAGAAACAGACTTAGATGTCACGATTGTAAAACTACTTAATGTGTACTCAGACCCCAAAAGAGATCCCCGTTTTCATACAGCCTCTGTTGTTTACATCTGTAAGGCTGAAGGAATACCTAAGGGCTTAGATGATGCCAAAGAAGCGATAGTGTATAAAAAGGATGAGATTCCTTTTGATAAACTTGTTTTTGACCATGCACAGATACTAAAAGACTATTTAGCAAATTAATATCTATTTATAAATCTCTTTGTGTGTTGACTTCCATCTTTTATGACACCAGAACCATGGCTCCGGATGCGCTTTGATCGCTTTTGAAAACACATCTGCTTGGGCTTGAGCAGACTCTTGAATGTCTTTTTCCTCATCTTCAGTTTTAGCGGTGATAATCGGTTCATAGAAGGTGATGACCTTATCATTTCCAGGTTTAGTGTTAATAAGAAGAGGGATGATAAGTGCATCAAATTTTCTCGCCAAAAACGCAGCAGCAGCTGTTTGTGTTGCTTTTTGTCCTAAGAAATCGACAATGATGCCATCTTTTGGATTAACGTTTTGATCAATCAACATCGAAATAGAGTCACCTTTTTTGAGTGCCTTGACTAGCTGTTTAATAGCGCCTCTTTTTTCTGTCATTGAAAGATTGAATTTTGTACGTGAACGCATAAGATAATTATCAAAATAACTGTTATTCATTTTTTTATAGATGACAGTAGCCGGAGAGACTAATCCTCCTAATGAAATACCACCAAGCTCCCAATTTCCATAATGCGCAGAGATAAAGATAATCTTCCTGTTCTGAGCCATGGCCTCATCTACATAGGCCTTGTTCTCAAAACTTACACTATCGTGTAACTCTTCAAGACTCATACGATTACTACGAAGTACTTGAAGAAGAACGAGGATAAGGTTCTTATGACAGTATCTTAAAATATTATTGTACTGCTCTTTAGAGATTTCATCTTTAATTGTTAAATCAAGATTGGCCTTAATGATATTTTTATGCTTAAAATCAATTAGAAAAATAATCTTAGCAATACCAATAAAAAGAGCTTCTTGAAATTTCGGAGGCAATGCAAAGAGTATCGTTTCAAAAAAACGAAATATATAATACGTGATCATGATAGTAAAGCCTTTGCCTTTTGATAAATAGCCTCAGGTGAAATATCTTTGATGGACATATCGCTTCTATCCAGTTTTAATGGGTCAACGACACTGTCTGATTCAAGGGCAATATGCCCTTTGTCTTGCCACATCATCTTATCTGCAGGTGTTGGTCCAAAAAGGGTGATTGAGGGTCTGTTCATCGCCCAGGCGATATGCGTTGGTCCAGTATCATTTCCAATTACAAGATCTACACTGTCTATAAGTGAGGTCAATTGTGTAAGAGAAAGCTTTGGAGCAAGTCTGACATGAGGAGAATCTTTAGCAATGAATTCAGCATCAGCTTTTTCTGCTTCACTTCCCCAGATTAAGATTATGTTGTTTTGAAGTTTTTGAGCAAGAGAGAGAAAGTTTTCTTTTGGATAGGTCTTAGAAGGCCAGCTTGCACCGACAACAAAGGCAATGTTCTTTTTAGTCGAACTAAGCAGGTCTTGGGTGATATTGTCTTTATCTTCATAGCTTAAAGAAGGTGCCTTTGATTCAATCATTTCTTTAGTGATATTTATGTCTAAGGCTTGACTTATGAGTACAAAAGTTCGCCAGATAGAGTTCTCTTCATAAGGGATGCTGACATGTTTTTGATAAAAGAAAGAAGCAATGCTTTCGCGTATGGAATTTTTATCAAAACCAACGATGTTTTTACCAATACAACGAGAAACTAATGCTGATTTTAACAATCCTTGTAAGTCAATGATGATATCAAACTTTCCTAAAGAACCTAGTTTAGAAATAGTTTGAAAAAGCAGGGAAATAGATTTTGTTTTTTTAGCACGTTTAATGGCTACGGTATGTACTTTATCTAGGTCTGGATGGTTGGCTATGATTGGTGCAAAACCCTCTTCACAAATCCACTCGATTTGTGCCTGCGGATAGGCCTTTTTTATAAACTGTAAGATAGGCGCTGAATTAATGACATCCCCAAGTGCTGAGAGTCTTACGATGGCTATTCGCATAAGGTCCATTTCATGATTTTTTGAAATTATACCCTATTGTGATAGAGCTGTGTCCTAATTTATAAGTTAAATTAGGTACAATACCCCTATAAATAAGAGTTTAAAAGAAGGGTGATGAATGGTAGCAAGAGATATTGAACAGTTTTCGGAAATACGAACTAAAGCACGTGCTTACTTTTGCTATCTTTTTTCTAAAAACCTTCCTAACCGTCTTCCAGAAATCTCTACAGATGCTGTCACAGGGCGACTTAGAAAGATCATGGGTGATCAAGCTGACTGTGAAGGGGTCTATCTTTTAGATGATAAGGGGGTGCAAGTCTCTCCTACTTATCTTCAAAATGGTGTTTCAGACCATAAAGATATAGGTCAGATTCGCTCCACTCGTGCCTATTATTACCGTGCGATGAAAGAGAAACGTTGTACGATTACGGATCCTTATCCTTCTTTGATCACGCAAGAGTTGACGATTACAGCTTCACAGCCTATTTTTGATGAGGCGGGTGTGGTGAAATATGTTGCCTGCTTAGACATGCCATTGATCAGTGTTGTTAAGTTAACGCATCCAACAGCTGGTTCATCACTTTTTGGACGTGTAAGTAAGGCTGCTTATTCTCTTTTTTCTTTAGCCCTGGCCATGGTGGCTCTCTTACTCTTTGTTAAGGGTGTAGAAGGATTTTTATCACATGGAATTGATTATAAATCTTTAGAAATAAAGGTGATCTTTGAAGCAACAATTTTATTAACGCTTTCGCTTGCAATCTTTGATCTGGTTAAGACCATATTTGAAGAAGAGGTGATGGGTATACATAGAAAATCTAATTCGGGTGCGAATAGAACGATGATCAAGTTTATGGGTTCCATTATCATCGCTTTGTCTATTGAAGCTTTGATGTTGGTCTTTAAATTTGCGATGATTGAACCTACGATGCTGATCCATGCAGTTGAGCTTATTGCTGGAGTGGCAGTGTTAACACTAACTTTAGCGATATATATTAAGGTTACAAAAGAAATACAAGGTGATGATAATTGATAGGAATAGTTGATTATAACATGGGCAATCTAGCCTCAGTTAAGAACGCATTTTCACTCTTAGGTGAAGATGTGATCGTAGAGTCAGACCCTGATAAGTTACACGAATATGACAAACTTATTTTACCGGGTGTAGGTGCGTATGGCGATGCTATGGAACACCTAAGTGTCAATGGTATGGATGAAGCAGTAAAAGCGTATGCTGCATCAGGAAAATATATGCTTGGTATCTGTTTAGGTATGCAGCTTCTGTTTGACTCGAGTGAAGAATTTGGTTCATCTAAGGGACTTGGTCTTATAGCTGGGAAGGTAGTGGGATTTGATACAACTAAGTTTTCACATCCTCTAAAAGTACCCCACATGGGATGGAATAGAATGTTTACAAAAGATCATCCTCTGTTTAAGGGTATGGACCAAGAACATTATCTTTATTTTGTACACTCTTTTCATGCTGTTTGTGAAAATGAGAAAAATATTATAGGTGAAACGGAATATGGATACCGTTTTACTTCAGCTGTTCAGCATGATAATATCTTAGGTATTCAGCCTCACCCAGAAAAAAGCCATAAAAATGGTTTAACAATTTTGAAAAATTTTATAAGCATATAAAGAAGGAATAATAATGGATATTTTACCTGCGATTGATCTAAAAGATGGAAAAGCAGTACGTTTAACTAAGGGTCTAATGGACTCGGCAAAGATCTATTCGGATGAGCCTTGGCAATTGGTTAAGACCTTTGAAGAGATGGGTTCAGAGTGGACACACTTGGTTGACTTAAATGGTGCCTTTGCCGGTGAGCCTAAGAATTTAGAACAGATTCGCTTGATCCGTGAAAACTGTAATATGAAATTAGAACTTGGTGGCGGTATTCGTGATGAAGAAACTATTAAGATGTATCTAGAACTTGGTATTGATAGATTGATTCTTGGTTCTATTGCTGTAACAAACCCTCAGTTTGTAAAAGATATGGCAAAAAAATACCCAATAGCTGTTGGTATTGATGCTATTGATGGTTATGTAGCAGTCGAGGGTTGGGCAGAAACTTCTGAAATGAAAGCTACTGATCTAGCCAAAGAGTTTGCTAAAGCAGGTGTTGAAGCGATTATATGTACAGACGTAGGAAGAGATGGAACACTTAGTGGTGTAAATGTTGAATTTACGAAGTCTATTGCCGAAGCTTCTGGCATACCAACGATTGCTAGTGGTGGTGTACGTGATGAATCTGACATAGATAACTTGGAAAAAGCAGGTAATGTAGCTGGTGTTATCATTGGAAAGGCATTTTATGAGGGAACAATCGACCTTAAAAATGTTTTTAAAGTTCGCTCAAAGTAGAATAAGTTATTATTAGAGTAATATATTGTAAATCTTGCAAGGATAAATATTGAAATTAATTGTAGTAGATGATAGTTCAACAATGCGTCGTATTATTAAAAATACGTTGGCCCGTTTAGGATATAAAGATATTCTAGAGGGTGAAGATGGCGTTCAGGGATGGGCTGTTTTAGATGCAAATCCAGATACTGGTATGTTGATCACTGACTGGAATATGCCTGAGATGAATGGTCTTGAATTAGTAAAAAAGGTTCGTGCTGATGAAAGATTTGCAGACCTTCCAATTATTATGGTTACAACAGAAGGTGGTAAGGCTGAGGTTATTACTGCACTCAAAGCTGGTGTAAATAACTATATTGTTAAACCATTTACACCACAGGTTTTAAAAGAAAAACTTAGTGCAGTAATGGGTATAGAGGGTTAATGCAAGAGAGTTACCACGAGTTAGTGATAACCCCTTCTTCACATCTTGAGCACTTTAGTGGCTTTTTAGACTCCACGCTTCCCGTAGGTTTTGAAGAGACTGAAAAGACACTTATTGTGCGTAGTGAAGATGAATTAGAAACTTTAAAATGGGGTCTAGAACAGTTTGCTGAGGCTCTAAGTGAAGCTTTAGATGAGAAAATAACAGTTAAAACTGAATTGTTTCAAAAAAAGAATGAAGACTGGATATCAAAGTATCAAGAGGGCATCGATCCGATACAGGTTGGAAAGTTTTATATTCACCCTACTTGGGACGAGCCTTCCACAAATTCTGTCAACATTAAAATTGATCCCGCTCTCGCCTTTGGTACGGGACACCATCCAACAACAGCCTCATGTTTAAAAGCTATTTCAAACCACGTAACTGAAGGTATGGAAGTTGTTGATGTTGGTTGTGGTTCGGGGATTTTAGCAATCGCTGCACAGAAACTTGGTGCCGTAGTAGACCTGTGTGATACAGATATTATTTCTGTGGACAATGCTAAAGAAAATTTTGAACTTAATGAAGCCTCGTATCGTGAGATATGGGAAGGGTCAATTACACAAACAGATAAAAAGTATGACTTAGTAATAGCTAATATTGTTGCTGATGTATTGATTTTTATAGCGAGTGATTTAAAAAAAGCAACAAAATCAAAATTAATTCTTTCGGGAATTTTAGATAAATATGAAGAAAAAGTGCAAAAAAAGTTTTCTGACATGAAATGTGTAGAGCGCATTTGTGACGGTGAATGGATTAGCCTAGTTATGGAGAAATAATGAACGAACCAAAAAACGATAAAAACAATAATTTTTTTAATCAAAACCCTTTATTAACATTTGCCATCTTTTCAGTGGTGATTATTCTTGTTTTTAAAACATTAGTAGGTGATAATGCTGGTATGGGCTCTTCAATGAGTCAAGGTGCTGTTAAAAATAAAGAAATTTCTTACTCTGAGTTAAAACAACTTATTCAAGCGAACAATGTAAGTGAAGTGGCTATTGGGCAAAACTTTATTCGTGGTTTTGCAAACGAAAATGGAAGAAAAGTTGTTTATACAGCGCGTTTAATACATCAAGATCCAGATCTTATTAAACTATTAGACAGTAAAGGTATTGGATATAAGGGATTTTCTGAATCAAATTGGTTCACAGAAATGTTTGGATGGTTATTGCCATTTTTCTTGATCCTTGGTATTTGGATGTTCTTTGCTGGACGTATGCAAAAGAGTATGGGTGGCGGTATTCTTGGTATGGGGAATTCAAAAAAACTTGTAAATTCAGAAAAACCAGATACAAAATTTGATGATGTTGCTGGTGTTCAAGAAGCAAAAGAAGAAGTGAAAGAAATCGTTGATTTTTTAAAATATCCTCAACAATACATAGAACTTGGAGCAAAGATTCCAAAGGGTGTCCTACTTGTAGGTAGTCCAGGTACAGGTAAAACACTTTTAGCCAAGGCTGTTGCAGGCGAAGCTGATGTGCCTTTTTTCTCAGTATCAGGCTCTAGTTTTATTGAAATGTTTGTTGGTGTTGGTGCAGCGCGTGTGCGTGACTTGTTTGAACAAGCTAAAAAAGATGCGCCTTCCATTATCTTTATTGATGAGATTGATGCCATTGGTAAGAGCCGTGCGGCAAATGGAAATATGGGTGGAAATGATGAGCGTGAGCAAACATTAAACCAGCTTCTAGCAGAGATGGATGGTTTTGGTACGAACACACCAATCATTATTTTAGCAGCGACTAACCGTCCAGAGATTCTTGATCCAGCACTTATGCGTCCAGGTCGTTTTGACAGGCAGGTTCTTGTTGATAAGCCAGACTTTGAAGGTCGTAAACAAATTCTTGATGTCCATGTTAAGGGTATTAAACTTGACCCTGAAGCTGACCTTGAAGAGTTAGCACGTTTAACAGCTGGACTTGCTGGTGCTGATTTAGCAAATATTATTAATGAAGCGGCACTTTTAGCGGGACGTAAAAAACAGTCAACCGTTAAGCAAGGTGACCTTCTTGAATCAGTAGAACGCGCAATTGCTGGACTTTCCAAAAAGAGCCGTCGTATAGATCCAAAAGAGAAACGCATAGTTGCCTATCATGAATGTGGACATGCTTTATTAGCTGAAATTACAAAGGGTGCTAAAAAGGTATCTAAGGTATCTATTATTCCACGAGGCCTTGCAGCTCTTGGATACACACTTAATACTCCTGAAGAAAATAAATACCTAGCACAGAAACATGAATTAATGGCCGAAGTGGATGTGCTTCTTGGTGGGCGTGCCGCTGAAGAAGTGTTTATCCATGAAATATCGACTGGGGCAAGTAATGACCTTGAACGTGCAACTGATATCATCAAGAACATGGTTCAAGTGTATGGTATGAGTGATGTAGCTGGCCTTATGGTACTTGAAAAACAACGTTCAAGTTTCCTTGGCGGGGGCATGGGCTCTGCTAGAGAGTACAGTGAAAAAATGGCTGAAGATATGGACCAGCATATTAAAAGCGAGTTAGAAACACATTACGCTGATGTCATCGCTTCATTAAATGTCTATAAAGACGCTATTGAAACAATGGTGACTTCTTTGTTTGAAAAAGAGACTATTGATGGTGATGAAGTGCGTCGCATTATTTCAGAATTTGAAGAAAAAAATGGTTTAGAATCTCGTTTAGACAAAAGTAAAAACAGTGAAGAAACTTCGGCAGAAGAAGACTCAGAAGAAGGAAGCGAAGAGTGAATATAAGAACAGATACCTTTATCATTTCGCGTCATGGATGGGATCTTATCGCTCCACTAGGTATCTTAACCCTTCTACTGCTTCTTTCTATTGGTTTTGAGCTTTTAACCTTTATCCTACTTCTTATACTCTCTTTTATTGTCTATATTCATAGAAATCCTGAGCGCATATCTAGCTTTGCTCAAGATGGTTCTATTCTTTCTTGTCTTGATGGACAAGTAAAAGAGATCATATCTATCGATAAATCTCCTATAGATGGAAAACCAGGTTTTGAGATTGTCTTAGAGACAGGCTATATGGACCTTGCAATACTACGAGCTCCTATCTCTTCTATTATGAGTATAGACAAGCTTCAGCGTGGAGCAATGTTGAGCTCGAAATCTTCACATGCGAATTTAAATGAAAATGCTAGTATTCGTTTTTCTTCTTCTGTGGGAGACGTACTTGTTCGTCATGAACTAGATTCATGGACACGTCCATTGCGTTTTGCAATAGAAGGTGAGATCATGCAAAATCAGCGTTATGGATTTATGCTCAGTGGCAAAACATCAATATTTCTGCCATCAAATTCACGTGTTGCTATTAAAGAGGGCATGACACTAAAAGCAGGCGAATCGGTAATAGGTTTTTTCAGTGAAACAGCCTAAACAACTCATTTATATCCTTCCCAATCTATTTACTGCTGGTGGTATCTTCTCGGGTATGATGAGTCTTATTATGAGCTCTGCTGGCAAATATGAGTATGCGGCGTGGTTAATCCTTCTTGCCCTTATCTTTGACGGTCTTGATGGGCGAATTGCACGTATGACCAAGACAACGTCAAAGTTTGGTCTAGAGTTTGATTCCTTGGCGGACATCGTCTCTTTTGGCGTTGCTCCGGCAATGCTCTTGTATCAATACTGTGGACTGGATTATGGGCGTTTTGGTATGGTTGTTAGTGGGTTGTTCGTTGTCTTTGGAGCGATACGCCTTGCACGCTTTAATGTGACCACTTTAGAAATAGAACCTTCTGTTTTTATTGGTGTTCCTATTCCTACTGCAGCAGTTTTTATCTCTATACTTATACTTCTGTATGAAAAATACAGCTTAAGTTTATTTCTTCCATTATTGATAGCAACACTTTTTGTTGCCGTCTTAATGGTGAGTAATATTCGTTTTCCAAGTTTTAAAAAGCTTGACTTACAAAAGGCTAACTTTATTAAGGTCTTGGTTGCACTTGTTGTCGGGGCTTCATTGATTTTTATTTATCCAATTGAGTCATTGGCTATTATCCTGTCTCTTTATCTGTTTTTTGGAGTTGGTCGTGCTACGATCTATTTCTTTAAACAGTTGCAAAAAAAGTCACAACAAAATAAATGACAATTTTTTAAGGTGCTATTCTAAAATTAAAAAATTGTGACTGAAAGTCTAAGTCTCCCATATTCTTAAATGAGACAACAGCCCCTTTATTATTTTTCGTTTGTAAATACAACAGACCTAATGCGTAGCGACTCTCTTCATGTTCTGGATTCTTTCGTCTTGCTAGTTCTAATAAAGCAATTGCATTGGCAGGATGTGAGGCTCCGGTAGCTGCTATAGCCGCTAGAAATAGGGTATGAGAGTCTTGCTGCTTATGTGTGTCTATAAGCTCATTATAGATGGTATATGCCTCTTCAAAGTCTTGGGTATAGATATTAACTAAGGCTAAGGCTTGCATCACACCAATGTGTAGCTCTTTATCAAGGTTCATCTTCTGTTTTAGATGTTCTTGCAAGGGGCGAAGCGAACCTGTGAATTGTGCATATTGCGTGTAGAGGTACTTACTTATAAAAGGGCCATAATAATAATCATTCATAGAAAAATTTTGACGTTTTAAATGGGCAATCGCTTTACGAGCAAACATCTTTTGTTCAAGTTTAGAAAAATGAGTATCAATATACAAAAGATGAGGAAGAATGTCATTAGGCAGTAGTTTAGTTAATTTTTTTGAGTATTCCTGAGCTTGCGCATCTCTACCTAAACTCATAGCAATCAGGGTATCTAAGACAAGGTTAAAAGGCTTGTCTTTTTTATCTGTGTCCATCCATTGGTAGGTTGCAACTAGGTTACCTTCTTTATAGTGTATTAGTGTTCTATAGAGATTGTATTCATCGTTTTTAGGTTCATTAGAAAGGTCATCTTTGAGGATCTGTGCAAGTTTTTCATGATCTTTGTTTAAGAGTTGCGAGGTCATTATTGCAAAAATTCCTGAGAGGTAGTTTTTTGCATCAAGATGATATGAGATAATAAAATGTTTATTGGCTAGAGTTATCTTACCTAATTGGGCATAAGTAAGGGCTAGATTGTATTGAATAATAGAGTGGCGAGGGTATTGCTTAGCGATCTCTTGCAGGTTTTTATTAGCCTCGTGTAAACGAAAGTTTAAGGCTGATTGTATTGATTTTGCAAGATGTAAATTTACATTTGAAAGTGAAGCGCTTTGAGAAAGGTATTGGCTTGCCCCAGTCACATTATCTATAGAAACATTTGCATTTCCCTTACGTATGTAAGAGATGGTTTGGTTCGCATTGAAAATCTTATATGGTGTGAAGTAAAAAAGAATTTGATATATACTAGAAGGATTATGGATAATGTTCTCATGAAAGTTCTTTTGTGCAAGATTAATATCAAAGAGGGACTCTTTTAAATAGGTTTCTATAGGATAATGTTTATACACATCTTCTGGATACATGGTGGTGATATTATCTAAGAGGGTTGCAGCGTCTTGGACCTGTCCTGCTTTAAGGTTGACATAGCCTAGGGCTAACTGACTTTTAACAGGTTCATGGCCTTGCTGTATGGCCATACGTAGATATTTCTTTGATAGAGTCAAATCCCCTAGATTAGCATAGAGTAAGCCAAGACTAAGTGCACTATCATCGGGGCTTGCCTTTTCTAAGTCAGATATTGACTGATGATAAGAAGAAAAAAGAAGGTTGATCTTAGCATGAAGCTGATCTTGAATTTTTGCATAATCCTCTGATGTTCTGTACTTAAGTGGAGAAAGAGCTTCTAAATAGTTCTCTTGATAAAAATTAATTAGTGAATAATAGTATGAATACATCGGAGATGAGGCTTCTTGGGGAAGATAAGCATGTGCTTTGTTCATATAGTCTTGAAACTGTTGT
This sequence comes from Sulfurimonadaceae bacterium, assembly GCA_041559595.1. Lineage (GTDB taxonomy): Bacteria > Campylobacterota > Campylobacteria > Campylobacterales > Sulfurimonadaceae. Next base: position 7,705 of record JBFFDB010000004.1, on the reverse strand, counting down.
TTGTTTCCAAGCTCTAAAGAAGCAACAGCTGCATTGATTGCACTGACACACAGATGCTGATTATTAAAAATAGCCTTATCAAAGTTTTCAATAGCTTTTTGATATTGTTTATCTTGAAGTTGAGCAACACCTAAATTATAATAAGAGATGGATTCACTGTAGGTTGCTATTTTTTCATAAAGCTTAAGAGCCGCATCTTTATTGTCATTGGCATATAAAATATTCGCACGTTTGATCATCTGTTCGAGCTGTGAAGGTGTATACTTTTGTTCATCTTCTTGTAGAGTCTGTTCTTCATTAAAAAGAATCTCTTTTTCAAACTTACGAGGCTCTTCTGTGTCCATTAAAAGAAAGATGATTATAATTAAAAAGATGAAGCCAAAGAGTACTCCCATAAGAATATAGGTCTTATTTGAAGTTGGTGTATGGATTTGTTCTTCATCAATATTATTGAAGGTGTCTAGTCCCGCAGCCTCTTCTTCTTCAATGATAATTATCTCTTCTTCTTGCTGAGCCACGTACTTCCTTTAAAAAATTAAGGCTTAAAATTAATTATGAAAACTTCTAATATAATGAGGTAAGCATTTTTCTTTCCATCTTTGGATATTTCTGTATAATTTTGTTTTTTAACAAGATAGAAGTAATTGAATGGTTTACGTAAGCTTACATTGTAGCACATAAGATAGAGATTTAATTTGTTGTTATAGATGAAGTCCTAGTACTAAAGTCCCCTTGTATCTTTACATTAAATTTATCCTCTTATGTTTAAATACAGTATACTAATCGAAAAATAAAGAATTTTAATGAAACTCAAATATCTATTATTCAGTGCACCTTTTGTATTGCTTTCTATTGTACTGATGATAAGTATTTTTGGCTTAGAAACAAAAATATCATGGTCACTAGCTGATAATGTCAGTGATCAACTGAGTTTAGCGCTTCGTTCAGAGTTGAATCAAGAAAAAGATGACGCACTTCGTTTTGCTATTGTGCTTTCAGAAAACAGTGACCTTACCAATGCTCTTAGTGAAGATGATGATGAGTTTGCTCATATGAAGTTAAAGCATATTATCTCAAGTATAAATAAACATGTAGATAAACCAATTCGGGCGCAGATCATTACACCTGAGTATCTTATCTTCACGCGAAGTTGGGATGAAGACAATACGTATTCAGGTATGCCGTTAGAAGCTTATCGTAGTGACCTTGACGAGGTGAAAAGTCATAAAAAGCCGCGTGTTTCTATAGAAGTAGGCCGGCGCTTGGGAATTAAGGCAACCGTACCTGTTTATCATGAGAATAAATTACAGGGTTTTATTGAAGTACTTAAGTTTTTTGATGATACTACAAGCTTTTTTCATAAATTTGGTGTCGATTTATATGTTCTACTAGATGATAGTTATTATAATACAGCAGTATTTATGCAAAGCAATCCTATAGTAGATAAATACATGGTTGCTAACAGAAGTCTAAATATGGTTAATTTAAAACTATTACAGCGGTCAGATTTTAAAAAGTTACGTCAAGAAAGAGTCTTGCATAAAGAGAATAAATATGTCTTTTATGAACCAATGCATAACGGTCAAGCAGAGATTATTGGTGCCTTTGTTTTTGTTGTTACTCAAGAGAGTTTAGAGAGCTTTTCTAAGAGTTCGGATGATCTCTCTTTTTTATTGGCTTTTTCACGAAGTGATCTTTATGATATTGTAAAAAAAGAAGAATATGACAATAGGGTATATCATAGTGGGTATGATAAGGCCTTACTCTCTTTAAAAGATACATTGCCACATGAAGATAGAGAACTCTTTATAGAAGAAGCAACAGAAACACTTAACAGTTATACAAAAGAAGAGCTCATTGCCATGATGTTACATCATAAGGTGTCTAAGCGCATTAAGGGAAAAATTAAATGAAAATATTATTACTTGAAGATGAATATTCTTTGCGTATCAGTATAGAAGAGTTTTTAGTAGATTTAAATTACGATGTATATAGTTTTAAGAACGGAGATGATGCCTTTGATGCTGTTTTCAGTTCTCATTTTGATTTACTTTTACTCGATGTTAATGTGCCTGGACTAAATGGTTTTGAACTATTGAAATCTCTTCGTAAAGATAAAATAAATATACCTGCTATTTTTATGACGGCACGTACACAGATGCAAGACTTTGAAGAAGGGTATGCTTGTGGATGTTGTGATTACATTCGTAAGCCTTTTGACTTGACTGAACTTCAACTTCGAATAAGCCAGGCATGCAAGAGTTTTTATTTTGAAAACACGGATATATTAGACTTTGGAGATTCCTTAGTATATGACACACAAAAACACAAGCTTTTGTATAAAGAAGAAGAGATAATACTGAGTAAAACAGAAAAAGAAATTTTTGAGCTTCTTCTGCGTTGTCAGAGCCAGGCTGTTGCTATTTCAAGTTTTCAAGATGAGATATGGGGTGAATATGTTGACCCAGCAAACATACGCGTACAGATCAATAACCTTCGTAAAAAACTTCCAGTAGATATTATAAAAAACCGTAGAGGTCTAGGGTATATCATTGAATAATAATCAATATGCTTTTAAAAATGCTCTTTTATATACAGCTTTGATCACCATGATTTTACTTGTTCCCTTGTACGTATACACCATGTATATGAAAAATATTCATGAGGTTCAAAATGAGCTCTTTTTAAAACAGCATCACGCCTTAGTTATCTCAGCCATGGAAGAATATGATGAGACTGGTGAATCATATTTTGAATTTCCACGTTTTAAAAGCTTACAAGCAGGTTTATATGACTTAAACTTTCGTCCTATTTTCACTCTAATAGAAGAACCTATGGAGCATTTTTCAATTGGGTTTCATATAGATGATTCGAATCTTGCCTATTTAATCGTTCCTCTGCCAGAAGGCCGTTACTTTAATGCTGATTATCTGATCGTTGCTAATCAACTCAGTTACAACTCAATCTATCAAAAGGTATTAAGTATTGCGCTGGCTATTGTTATTATTGTCTTTTTCTTATCTATCTTTTTTTTAAATCGATTCAGTCTTCCTTTTAAACGCGTTAATAAACAATTAGATAATTTCATCAAAGACTCTATGCATGAGATCAATACCCCCTTGAGTATTATTAATGTGAATATTGATCTTTTTAATAGAAAGAATGAACATAATAAATACCTCCAGCGTATTAAAGCTGCTAGTAAGACATTGTCAAATATTTATAATGATATGGATTATTTGATTAAAAACCAGCAACTGCATTTTGAATATGAGAAAATCGATTTAAGTGCCTTCGTGCATGAAAGAATTTCATACTTTGATGAGGTAGCTCAGATGAAGGGAATCAAGATTGTTTCAACGATAGAAGAAGGCTTGTTCTTGAACTTTAATCCGAATCAGTTACAGCGTATAATTGATAATAATATATCAAATGCGATTAAATACTCAGATGAAGAAAATCAGATAGAGATTAAGCTCTTGTCTAATAACGACACCTATCAACTAGTATTTAAAGATTATGGGGTAGGTATTATGAATACTGACATGATCTTTAAACGATATTATAGAGAGAACAATGATAAAGGTGGATTTGGAATTGGACTTGATATTGTGAAATCTATCATGGATGAAGCGGGAATAGGTCTTAATCTTGAATCAACTCCTGCGAATGGAAGTAGTTTTACCTATACGTTTCCTTCTACTCTTATCTATAAAGACAGTACCGAGTAAATCCCCTCCTCAAATAAAAACTATCTAAGAATTTATCAGCTTGTATAATTAAATGATATAAGTTTAAATTATGAACATTAAACTAATGCTTATAATTTAAATTAATACATATTTTTACACTATATTTACATTGGCTCGATACAATTGTTCAAATCAATATGGAGAAGGTGTATGAAAAGATGTTTGCTTCTAAGCATGACAGTCGGCTTGAGTTTGGCATTTGCAGCTGATTTAAGAAGTTCTATAGAAACTCCCCAAGCAAGTGATATTATTGCTAAGGATCTTCTAGGACCACTTAAGGTTTATAAAATGCCTAAAGAGTGTGTGACAGATAATGAAGACTCTATTGCTAGAGGAAAGTTTATTTTTCATAATTTAAATGGAAAAAAAGCTAAAGGGCCCTTACCAAAAGGTTTAGCTAAAAACTTGGCTAATGGTAAGCCAAAACAATATGGTAACTGTGTTGCTTGTCATAATATAGAAGGTGCTAAAGGTGCTGGAAATATAGGCCCGGATCTAACTTCATATAATGAATTTTTTGTGAAGACAAATGTGAGAAGTCATCAATATGTTTATCAAAAGATTGCTGATCCTCGTATCGACAATGAAAACACACACATGACTATAAATCTAACTACAGGCTTATTTAATGAGCGCGAGATTTGTGACATCACATCATACATAGTATCTATTAAGAAATAAAGGAAAACATATGCAAAGAAGATCATTTTTAAGAGGAATTGGTATCACAGCGGCTGCTTCAGCAATTGTAACACCAACAATGGTAATGGGAGCAGCAGCACCTAAAGGCCCTAATACTTTGGGTTATGATGCAGCAGTAAATGCAATCACAGGCGGTAAAAAAGTGGCTGTTTCATCAAAGGTTCACCTAAAGGCACCTGAAATCGCAGAAAATGGTGCAGTTGTGCCTATTACAGTGACAGTTGATTCTCCAATGACTGATGCAGACTATATAAAAGCGATTCATGTTCTTGCAAGTAAAAATGGAAATGTAAGATGTGCTGATGTTATGTTGACTCCAGCAAATGGTGCAGCAATGTTTGCAGCGCGTATTAAACTAGGAACATCTCAAGATGTTGTAGCTATTGCTGAAACAAGTACAGGTGAGTTCTTAAGTGCATCTCAAAATGTAAAAGTAACTATTGGTGGATGTGGTTGATAATTTTTCATACCAACACAAAATAAAAACAAAAGTAAGAATATAAAGGAAATTTTATGGGTAAAGCGAAATCATTAATCAAAATCAAACCAAAGAAATATGCGACTGGCGAGGTTGTAAAAGTTAGTTTTGTGGTTATACATCCGATGGATACAGGAACAGGTAAAAACAAAAAGACAGGTGAGATAATTCCTGCTAATTATATCAGTGAAGTGAAATTTCTTTTCGATGGAAAGCCTTTTACAACATTGAAGACATGGGAAACACTTTCAGCTAATCCAGTGTTTAGTGTTAATTTCAAGGTGCCAGGTAAAGGCGAATTAAAAGTCGTATTTACTGATAACAAAGGTGAAGTAAACGAGTCAAGCAAAAAAATTAAACCAAAAGGCTAAAAAATGATTAGTAAAAAAATTGTTATAGCATCAGCGCTTGTCGGTGTTTTGGCATTTGGTGGTGATCAGTTTGCTATGAGTGACTCTGATCGTGCGATGTATGCTGAGATGTTAGAAAACAATCCGGCAGATATCATGTTGGCTTCTGGTGAAGAATCTCTTGCAGAGTTTTGTGGCGGGGATGCCGGCTTAGCAAAGTTCTTAGGTGTAAGTGAAGACAACCTTCCTTCATATATCGCAGGTTTTCCTCGCTATATGGATAAACTTGGAATGGTTGTAGGACTGGATCAAGCGCTTCAAGCCTTAATGGCACAAAATGGACACAAACCATTTAAGCTAAAAAGCAATGAGATGTTCGCAATGAGTGCGTATGCAAAGTCACTTGCAAATGGTGAAGCTATCAATATCGATGTAAAGGCTAACAAGCACATGAAAGAAGCCTATGCTTTGGGTGAAGAAGCCTTTACTACAAAGCGTGGTGGCCGTGGTCTTTCATGTATGAGTTGTCACTCAACTGATATCATTGGAGGCGTACTTCGTACACAACCTCTTCCTGATCTAGGTGAGGTGGCAGCAGGTGGTACATGGCCGGCATACCGTATGACAAAGTCTTCTCTTAGAACACTACAACGTCGTTTTCAAGGGTGTATGAAAAATGCACTTTTAGCAGTTATCCCTATGGGTTCAAAAGAGATGGTAGCATTAGAAGTATATGTTACAAAACAAGCAGAAGGCAAAGAAATTGCCATTCCTGGTTTGAAACGTTAGGGTAAAAGAATGGATATTTCAAGAAGAGACTTTATGCAAATCGCTGCAGCCTTAGGACTGGTAACAGTTACTAATGGTTGTGCAACGACAGTTGCGGGAAAAAATCCTGCAGCTGTTGGTTTAAAAGATTTGTACAATTTTGATGCAAAGGGAAAGATAACGCTTCTTCATATGTGTGATTTACATGCACATATTAAGCCGCTTTACTGGAGAGAACCTTCGACATTGATTTCAGCACCAAATCTTACAGGTACGCCTGGATTTTTATGTGGTGAAGCATTTTCAAAACATTATGGTTTAGAACCAAGTTCATTGGATGCTTATTTTGATACACATATGGACTTTGAGGCTTTAGCTAAGAAGTTTGGAAAAATGGGCGGTATCGCTCATATGAAAACTTTAATCAATCAGATTAAAAAAGAGCGTGGTCAAGAAAATGTTCTTTTCCTTGACTCAGGTGATACCTGGCAGGGTACGGGCGTTGCATTAAAAACAGGTGGTGAAGCGATTGTAAAAGCGCAGAACTATCTTGGGGTTGATGTAATGGTCGGACACTGGGAGTTTACCTATGGTAAAGAACGTGTTAAAGAACTGATTGAAAAACTAGATGCAAAATTCATCTCTCAAAATATTATTGGAGATGACCCTTTTGCAGATGAGTATGAAGAGCTGATTTTTGAGCCATATACTATCGAAGAACGTGCGGGTTCAAAGATTGGTATTATAGGTCAGTCATTTCCATTTACGTCAACGGCTAACCCGAAAGAGTTTACACAAGGTTGGAGTTTTGGACTTCGCCTTGATACACTTCAAGAGTATGTCAATGAACTTAGAGATGAGCATAAGGTTGATTGTGTTGTTTTACTTTCACATGATGGCTTTAGTGTTGATCAAGAAGTGGCTAGAAAGGTTCATGGTATTGACTTTATTTTAAGTGGACATACTCATGACCCTTCACCTAAACCGATAACGATCAACGGTACTGTTGTTGTTATCGCAGGGAGTCATGGTAAGTACATTGGTAGATTAGACATTGATATTCAAGACCATAAGGTTAAGGATTATGAGTTTAAACTTATCCCAATTGCTTCAAACATCATCCCAGCTGATCCAGAAGGGGTTAAGTTAGTTAATGACTTATATGCTCCTTTTGATGCTGAGCTGAATGAGGTTCTGGGTCAAACTAAGGGACTATTGTATAAGCGAGATACCTTCCACTCTACCTTTGATCAGCTGATCAATGATGCTATCATGGATGAGATGAAGTGTGATATCGCATTTACACCAGGATACCGTTGGGGAACAACTGTTCTTCCAGGTGATGACATCTTGATGGATAATGTTTATGAAATGTGTGGAATCACTTATCCTAGTGTATATACCTTTGAGCTTAAAGGTGCTAGGATAGCTACATTGCTTGAAGATATAGCGGATAATGTCTTTAATGCAAATCCACTGTATCAACAAGGTGGTGATATGAGTCGTTTAGGTGGTATCACTTATGATATCGCAATTGGAGCGAAGGCAGGAAAGCGTATTAGCAATTTAAAAATTGGTGGTAAGCCATTTGATCCAGAGCGTACCTATGTTATCTCTTCATGGGGTGGAAATCTTCAAAATGCAGGTGAAAACCT
>JBFFDB010000003.1:0-19229 GCA_041559595.1 Sulfurimonadaceae bacterium | reverse complement strand
TACACTTCTTTTTTTGGTAAGTACTTCTTTTGCTGAAGATACTTATAAAGCATGGTTTATTGATGGTAAGGATCTTCATAAGAACAAGCCTAAGACACATATAGACTCTTTGAATGACTGGTTTGGTGAAGGTAGTGTTCACGGAAATATTCGTTATTATTACATCGAAACTAAAAAAGAGAGCTCTTCAGCGCACTCAAACGCTATAGGGGGACAACTCACCTATAATACAGCACACTGGAATGGGTTTAGCCTAGGTTCAACCTTTATGACAACAAACGGATTTGCGCTTCCTTCTAAGGTAGACACTTCTACTATCGGACGTGATAATGGGGTTCGTTTAGAGGGTAGCAGCGGTGGAGAGATTGCCCAAGACTCTTTTTCAGCCCTTGGGGAAGCTTATATCGAGTATAATTATAAAGACCTTGAATTTTTATACGGTCGTAAGGTGATTAAAACACCATTAATCCATGCTAAAGATGTACGTATGCTAACTTCTGCTGTTCAAGGAGGGTTTTTTGATTACCATGTATCCGAAAACTTTAGATTTGGAACATCATATTTAACACATTTTAAACAGAGAACTTCAGATAGGTTTATAAATATTGTTGAACACGCATTAGGTGATGATACAGAAGCAATAACAGGTGCAATGTCAGGTGAGGTTATTACCCTTAATTTAAATTATACTAATGACCTTCTTAGCGTTAATGCGTATAACTATTATGCGCAGGATTTTTTAAATGCACTCTATCTTGAGACAAACTATAAGCTCAATGTCTCTTCGGAACTAAACTATAATCTTTCTGCTCAGTATATGAATCAAATGAGTATTGGAAATGCGGATACCAACCTTGCCCAAGTGGGATCTGTGACAGGAGGAAAAGAGATATCGAGTAATCTTGTAGGTCTAAAGGCGAAAGCTAATTACAAAGAGTCAAGTTTCACCTTAGCCTATAGTAAGGTTTTTAAATCGGATTCAAAACATGACTCTGTTGTTACGCTCTGGGATGGTACGCCTCTGTATACAAACACCATTACTTCTAACTATGTTAAGGCTTTGACAGCTGATAGTGTCTATATAGGAGGATCAAGCGGCGTTAAATTGGCCTATTCTCAAAAGTATGATTTTACGGGGATAAAAGGTTTTACTACAAGTCTGTCGTATCTGTATACTGAGAATAGTAGATTTGCACATAACCAAAAAGATTATAATGCTGTAATTGGGTATACCAAAGATACCCTTCAGTTACTTCTTAAGGGAATTTATGTGCAAAATAACACTTCTGCCTCCGAAGATGGAACGATCTCATCTGTTGAGAGGTTTAGACAACTTCGTGTTATCGCAAACTATAAGTTTTAAAAGAAAACAGCAATACTGTTTATACAAAGAGAAATAAGAAAAAGAGTATAATATTGGCAAAGAACATAAGCCGAGAATACAAGATAAAAGGAATCATAATGAAAAAAATTGCATTAACAATTACAGCACTTGCTATCACTGCCTTGACTTCAGCAGCTTCAGAAGATAAGCATTGGGATTACGCACATAATGGTCCAGCGCATTGGGAAGAGTTTTCAAAAACGTGTGGAGCTGGACAGCACCAATCTCCTATCAATATTGTTCCAGGTAAAACAGTATCGATGAATCATCAATATGACTTGCATATGGATGAAGACATTCATACGACGGCGAAGGTTATCGATAATGGACATTCAATTAAAGTGACACCACAAGAAGGTGGAAAGATTGAACTTCATGGTGAAACTTTTCAACTTTTACAGTTTCATTTTCATGGGAAAAGTGAACATACTGTAGGTGGGAAACGTTATGATATGGTAGCTCACTTAGTGCACCAAAATCCAGAGACAAAACAGCTGGCAGTTGTAGCAGTATTCTTTGAAGAGGGTAAAAACAATGCAATGCTAGATAATATTATTGGCGGGATTGGCAAAGAGATTCGTATTGATCCTCAAGACATTCTACCAGATGATACGGCACATTATTATCACTATATTGGTTCACTTACAACACCACCATGTTCTGAAAATGTTCAATGGTATCTGTTAAAGACACCTTCAACAGCTTCTAAAGATCAAATAGAATAATTTAGAAAGTATTATGTAGATAATGAACGTCCTGTTCAAGAACTGCATGATCGAAATATAGAATCTAACTAAAAAAAACTTTATAGATCAAGATATAAAATCTTGGTCTTATATCTGCTACAAAACCCTACTATTCTCCTGCTGAGTGTTAAAAATTCTAGTAATTCTATGTGCTTTATGTTAAAATAGTCCTATATGAGCTTGTATCAAGGGAATCTTATGAATATTAAAAGTATTAAATTTAAACTGATCGCATTAATGGCAGTATCTTTACTGGTTATTACTATCAGTATTGTGACAACTGCTGTATCTAAGGCTTCAGATGCCTTAGTTCAAAGTAATATGGCACTTTTGGATGCGGTCAAAGAGTCAAAAGAAGATCACATTGTCGATTTTCTTAATTCAATCAAACTTCTTATTGTTTCAAAGTCAAGTGATATGGCGACAGTTGAAACGATTTGGGCTCTTGAAGACACCTTTATGGAACTTGAACAGACGGAAGGTCTTTCACTTGATACAGTAGAAAAGTCTTTACTCAAGCATTATGAAACAGACTATTTGAACCATGTTAATTATAATGTAAAAGACGCAAGTCAAAGACGTGCTACAAAAGAGTATCTTCCAAAAAGCAAAAGTGGACAGGTCGCTCAGTTTCTCTACATTAGTGATAATGAAAATCCAGTAGGTGAAAAAGAAAAACTTTCTATCAATAAGAATTATGAAAATGAATATTCTAAAAACCATATTGAGATTCATAAGGCTTTTGTTCAGTTAGTTAAGAATTTTGGTCTATACGATATCTTCTTAGTCAATAAAGACGGGGATGTTGTTTATTCAGTTTTTAAAGAAAAAGACTTTGGAACAAACCTTGAATCGGGTGTGTATAGCAATACAGGTCTTGCCGAGGCTTTTACGAAAAGTAAAAAGCTTGCTGCTGGGGAAGTTGCCTTTGCAGACTTTAAGCCATATGAGCCATCATATAATGCCCCAACTATTTTCCTTGCTGCACCGGTTGTATACATGGGAGATTTTGAAGGTTCAGTGATTTTTCAACTTCCACGTGAGAAGATCAATGAAGTAATGAATTTTGGTGGTCATTATGAAGAAGCTGGTCTAGGCAAGACAGGTCAAGCAAACCTAGTTTGCGAAGATGGTTGTATGAAAAATGACAGTCGTTTTATAAAGAGTATGGATGATCCAGATGTTATAGCCTCAGGCACTACGGTTGCAGTACTAAATGTTCGTTCAGCTTCTACAGATGCGATAAAAGCTGGGAAAAGCGGTTCATGGATTATTGATGATTATAGAGGTGTAAGTGTTTTAAGTTCATATACACCAGTTAATATCTTTGGTCAGAAATGGGGTATGGTTGTAGAAATAGATGAGGCAGAAGCCCTTGAGAGTGTTCATGCTATTCGTAATACTATCTTAGGTATTTCAGTTGTTATCTTTATTGCCTTATTATGGGTAAGTATCTTTTTAATACAAAAACTTATTATTGCAAAATTAGCGACACTTCAGTCTGCAGCGTATGACTTGGCTAAGGGAGAAGGCGATTTAACTCAACGGGTCAATGTTCCTAAGGGAGATGAGATCTATGAAGTCGCTGAAAATGTTAATGCCTTTATAGAAAAGGTTAGTACAACAGTTTCTGAGGCTAAACGCTCTTCAGCTGAAAATACAGGTATTGCAAAAACCCTTTCAGATGCTTCATTAGTTATTCGTTCTAAGACTGAAGATGAAGCACGTATCGTTGCTGATGTATCGGAAGAAGGTACAAATTTACAAAATGTACTTGAAGCCTCAATTGAGCAAGCTAAGATCACTAAGGCTGATATTGATTCAGCAGGAAATATCCTTAAAGGTGCCAATGACCAAATCATTCATCTTGCAAATGAGGTTCAAGTACGAGCACGCGAAGAAGTAGAGTTAGCACATAGACTTGAACAGTTGAGTTCTGATGTGACTAATGTTAAAGAAGTACTTACTGTTATCTCTGATATTGCAGAACAGACCAATCTCTTGGCACTTAATGCAGCCATTGAGGCGGCTCGTGCAGGTGAACATGGACGTGGATTTGCTGTTGTTGCTGATGAAGTACGAAAACTTGCTGAACGCACGCAGAAGTCACTTTCTGAAATCAATGCAACGATTGGTGTCATTGTCCAGTCGGTTATCGATGCCAGTGAACACATTAGCTCTAACGCTAAAGAAATCGAAAACCTCTCAGAGTATGCAAATAGTGCAGAAACTGAGATCAATACTAGTGTCGAATCAATTGAGCGCTCTATTGCACAGGTTGATGAAACAGTATCAGGGTATATCTCTAATTCTGAAACGGTTCAATCAATGATTGCCAAGGTAGCACAGATCGAAGTCATTTCATCAGATAACAGAAAGTCAGTCGATGAGATTACAGAAGCATCAGCGCATATGTCTCAAATGACTGAAAAGCTAAGTGATATGCTTGAAGAGTATAAAACAGAGTAAATGAATAATAAAGGTGTAGATAAGTCTATGCCTTTTGGATAAGATAAGCTTGCATCCTTTGCGCTATAATTACATCATGAAATTCACCCTTATTTTTTTATTATTCACACTGACACTTTTTTCTAAGACACTTCATCTTAGTACCTCTTCTAATCCTTCACGACTTAATCCTCTTTTAGCGACAGATTCAGCAAGTTCTGAAATAGCAGGATTTATCTTTAATGGCCTTGTAAAGTATGACAAAGATGCAAATGAGATCATTGGTGATCTAGCTTCTTCTTATAGGTTTACAGATGATACACGTCTTATTTTTAATCTTCGTCCTGGTGTACAATGGCATGATGGAAAAGAGTTTACCTCTGCTGATGTTGTGTTTACCTATGAGCTCATTCATTCGCCTAAACTTGTAACGCCCTATACTTCAAATTTTAGAATGGTGAAGTCAGTCAAAGCCCTGGATAAATATACTGTTGAAGTGATGTATAAAAAACCCTATTTTAAAGCCTTAGAAACGTGGATGATGCAGATAGTTCCTAAGCATCTATTAGAAGATGATGATAATGTTATGGGCTCTTCATTTAATACGCATCCTATCGGGACTGGTCCGTATAAGCTAAGCAAATTAGAGTTTTCTAAAAATATAGAACTTAGTGCCTTTGAGGATTATTTTGAACATAAGCCTTTCATTGAAAAAATATCTTTTCATGTTATAGCAGACCCAACAACACGCTTTTTGATGTTAAAGTCAAAGCAGATCGATATTGGCAATCTAGAACCTATGCAACTTAATAGACAAGTAGATGAAGCGTTTTTTGAGCATTACCGAAAAATTGAGCAGATCTCACATTCATATACCTATTTAGGGTTTAACCTGAGAAAGAAAAAGTTTCAAGATCCTCGTGTTCGTCAAGCTCTTTCTTTAGGCATAGATAGACAAGAGTTGGTCGATATCTTGTTCTTGGGACATGGTCAGGCATGTGCAGGTCCTTTTTTACCAGGTGGCCCATCATTTAACAAGAGTGTTGACATCCCTTCAAAAGATATACAAAAAGCAAAAAAACTCCTTCAAGAAGCGGGATATGATAAAGAAAATCCTCTGCGTTTTGAGATAGCAACATCAAACTCTTCAGAAGTTCGTCCCTATGCAGCACAAATCATCCAGCATCAACTTGCAAAAATAGATGTGATAGTGGACCTTCGTGTAATGGAGTGGCAGGCTTTTTTAAATATGGTGGTTTTTCCAAGAGAATTTGATACGGTTCTTTTAGGGTGGTCGTTATCACTTAGTCCTGACCCTTATCTTGTATGGCACTCAGATAATGATAAACCAGGCGCTTTTAATTTTATAGGATATAAAAATGTTGAAGTGGATAAGCTGATCAAATATTCTGAAGGTTTAGTCGATAGAAAAAAACTGGCTACTGTACAACAAGATATTTTTAAACATATCGTCAATGACAATGCCTACTTGTTTTTGTACATACCAAACAGTATCAGCACAGTCAATAAAAAGATCAATCCTATAGAAGCAACCATAAATGGCTTCTGGCATAATCAAATAGAATGGAAAATAGATGAAAACTAGCCATAGCAATTGCGAAGCAAAGCTTCAGACGAAGCCGCAAGATAAAGAAACTACAATACTGTTTGATTTAGACGGAACCTTAATTGATTCAACTGAGGCAATCTTAGAAAGTTTTCACAACTCCTTCAATGTATATAATCATGCTCATCCTAGCGATGAAGAGATAAAAGTCCTTATAGGCCATCCTCTTGATGTGATGTATGCTCAACTTGGAATCGAAGAAGGTCTTGTCTGGGATTTTGTGAAAACCTATAAAGAGCATTATCGTCATATTGCCAAGGAAAAAACGGTCTTATTGGACTGTGCAGTAGAAGCAGTAAGGCAAGCACAAAAAGTCGCTCGTCTTGGTGTAGTTACAACGAAGACAGGTCTATACTCACGAGAAATCTTGGAGCATTTTGGTTTGATGGATGCCTTTGAGGTATTGATAGGAAGAGAAGATGTTCAAAATCCAAAACCACATTCAGAACCTATAGATAAGGCAATGAGTATGATGAACTGTACTAAGGAAGAGTGTTGGATGATCGGGGATACCCGTCTTGATATTGCATCAGCACACAATGCAAAGATCAGGTCAGTAGCTGTGACATCAGGCTATGATACAAAAGAGCAATTATTAACACTTACCAAAGTGATTGAAAATAATGCTTTGGATGCCGTGCACTACATTTCTAAAAGTATAGGTTAGGCAAGTATAAAGTAAATTTTTTTAACAAGAAAATTTGTTTTACTTCATTGAAGAGTATCTTTTTAGTGAACCTTAATCAGTACCTTCTACCTTTTTCTTTTGATATATATATTAGAAACAATTTAAACTTAATTCGCTACTATACACTCAGTTGAATACAATACAAGTAGTGAAGTTTTCACCTTATATTGAAAATAAATTATTAGGAATCAAAATGCCATTATTAGACAGTTTTTGTGTTGATCACACTGTTATGAAAGCTCCAGCTGTTCGTCTTGCTAAGAAGATGAAAACACCATCAGGTGATAATATTACAGTATATGACCTACGTTTTTATGAACCAAATAAAGATATGATGAATGAAACAGGGATCCATACGCTTGAACATCTGTTTGCAGGCTTTATTCGCGAGCACTTAAACTCTGATACAACAGAGATTATTGATGTCTCTCCAATGGGGTGTAGAACAGGTTTTTACATGAGTACGATTGGTTCGCCTTCAGAAGAAGAGGTGGCGAAAGCATGGAAAGAGTCTATGGAAGATGTTAAAAAAGTACAAAAGCAGTCTGACATCCCAGAGTTAAACATTTATCAATGTGGTACCTATAAGATGCACTCTTTAGAAGATGCAAAAAAGATTGCAGATGATATGTTGGCACAGCCAATAGGTGTAATGGATAATGAAGAAATTACACTAGATCTAAAAAAAGTAGATCAAGCATAATAGTATTATCTTTGTAGATGACTTCGATGGAGCAGGTGTTTATCAATAGGTTGAAGTAGTTGGATCTACTTAATCAACGAAAGGTTGATGACACTTGATTTCTTCCATTCTCTTTGGCATGATAAAGCGCTTTATCGGCTCGTTTAAGAAGGTCATCAAAGCTGTCATCTTTTTCTAGTTGACTGATTCCCGCTGAGATTGTTATATTTTGAACCTTCGCAAAACTAAATTCTTCTACTGCTAAACGCAATTTTTCTGCCAGTATCTGCACATGATCTAAATCAGTATTAGGCGCTAAAACCAGAAATTCTTCGCCACCCCATCGTGCAAGAATGTCTAACTTTCTAATATGTATTTGTATAATATCTGCAAAAGACTTGAGGACTTTATCTCCCACATCATGTCCAAAAGTATCATTTACTGCTTTAAAATGATCGATGTCTAGAATGATCAAAGACAGAGGGTGTTCAAACCTTCGTGCTCTTTCCAATTCTAAGATAAAGAGTTCTTCAAATTTATGACGGTTATGAAGACCGGTGAGTTTATCTGTTGATGCAATATACTCTATTTCTTGGTGCATCATTGTTTCCATGGTGGTGTCTTTTCCACTTGATACATAGCCTACTGTATTATTTAGCTCATCTTTAAGCGGAGTAATCGTCTTCTTCTCGTAAAAGAGATCACCATTTTTCTTTTTATTGATGAACGTTGCTCTAAAGACTTCTCCTTTTAAGATCGTTTTCCAGAGGTCTTTATAAAAATCAATATCGTGATGTCCTGATTTTAATATTCTTGGGGTATTTCCTAAGACTTCTTCTTTGCTATAACCAGTATGATCATAGAAAGCCTGGTTTGCATAGGTGATGACTCCCATATTATCTGTAATTGCCACAGAATCATCGATCTGCTCAACAACTTTTGAAAGCTTTTCAAGCTCGGCTTGAGATGTTCTTAATTGACTCATATCAATCATCATACCTGTAAGGGTGTCACCTTCTAAGATGGCATTGAGCATAATTGGAATAGGTTTATTGTTCTTGTCGTGGGCAATGAGCTCATAGTTTGTCAAACGACCTGTTTTTTGAAGTTCTTGAATAAACTTTTCTCTGTCTTGCGGTGAGTTGTACATTCTTAGGCTGTTCTCACCAATGACTTCATCAACAGAATCACATGCCAATATTTTGGCAAGGGCTGGATTGACATAAAGTATTTTCCCTGAAAGGTCTGTGCGGTAGATACCAACCATAGAGTTCTCAACAAAGTCTCTGTATTTTTTCTCTGATGCTTCAATCATATCACTTGCATTTTTCTGCTCTGTAATATCATGGACAACTCCAATCATACGAGAAGGTTCACCTTTTTCGTCCAGTCTCAGACTTCCTTCTTCTACAACGTGTCGCTCTGTACCGTCTTTTTGTACAATACGATGAATGATATGATAATTTGACTTGTGCTCAAGGGCATCATTAACTGCTTTATTTACCTTCTCTTGATCATTAGGATGAACATGTGATAAAAAGGCATCATAGGTTGCTTCAAACTCCTGTGGTTCTAGTCCAAAGATCCTATAGATTTCATCTGACCACCACAAAGAGTTGGTTTTGATATTCCAATCCCAGTTTCCTAGGTTTGCGATAGCCTGTGCCTTATCCATACTTTCGGTAATAATGGCAAGGTTTTCTCCTTTTTCAAGGATAAGGTTTCGGCTGCGATGCATATACCGAGCAAAATAAAGGCTACCAAATATGATTACAGCAATCAAGGTATAGATTAATGTGACCAGAATATTTGCATATTTATGCACAAAGGATTCTGGCTTATTTATGAGCAGGCTCTTTTGTGCTATCTCTTCAGGTAAAGTTATGTCAAGTTCATTCAGCGCTTTGACATCAAACATGAAGTTATGTAGGCCCACGATACTTTCTGAAGGTCTTAAATTTGGGTCTTTCAAAATTTTTAAAGCCATCTCTGCGGCTTTTGTGCCTTGGATCTCCCCATTGTTAACAAAGCCACCAATTGCACCCTGCTGGACATAGGTGTCTTCAAAAGCTATAAGAATGAAGTTCCCTATGTTTTTGATTTCACTAATGGCTTGTTTAAGCGGTATAAGACCCCCATCTGCAGTCTTAAACCCACCAATTGTAGTAGGAACAACAATTTTCCCTTTAAAGCTTTTGAGTTGTTCTAATGTAGTTTGATAGTCATTGCTATGAATTGAATGGATTATCAATCCAGATGTTTCAAGTTCTTTTAGTAGTTTATCTTCAAGGATATTAGCAGTAGTAGAGTTGTCTCCTAACAATACTATCTCTTTTTCTTGAGGGAAAAGTATTTTAATCAGTTTGATATTTGTATCAATATCTTGTTCTTCAAAGACACCAGAAAAGGCTCTGGCTTTTACGATATCTCTTTTTGATAGGTCATTAACACCTGAAAATACAAGGGGGACAGATGGGAAAAGTCTTTCTTTGTTATGAAGCATGAAGTGTAAGGCATCATCGTCTGTAACGTAGATAAGTTTGGGTTTATAGCCCTTATACTTAGTTGTCATATAGTGAACAAACTCTTGTTCATATTCCTGGTCAAAGCTACGTCGTTTAGTACCAATATATTCGGTCGAGTATAAGGGATAAAGGTTCATTTGGTTATCAAGGACCTGCTTAAAGCCCTTGTCCTGATTGGCTGACCACATATAAGAATCATGATAAGAATGGATAACTAAAATTGGTGTATTAGCATGTAAAAAACTAAATGAAGAAATTAAAATAAAGAATACAAATCTACTCATACAAAGCCAACCTTTAAAATATAATATGTTCATATTATATCAATTATAAGCCTAAACGAATTAATGCTATCTTATAGGAAAATAATAATCGTTTTTGAAGATATAAATATGATAAAATTCACTTATAATATGGAAAACTATATAGGTGCACAGGAGTAGTCTTTAATGAGTTTCGATACAGCAATGCATAAGGCTATTCAAAGTGATGATGGCTCATTTACAGCGTATAGCGTAGAATTCGATGAACATTATCACTCCACAAAAGATGGTGCCTTACATGAGTCCCTGTCTAAGCATGTTGTCCCAGCTTTAAAACATACACAAGATAAAGATGAGATTGTTATCTTAGATATCTGTTTTGGCCTTGGATTTAATACTTTAGCTACCTTATATGCCCTAGAAGATAGAACTAAAAAAGTCACAATATATTCACCCGAGTTTGATAAAGAACTTATCTCTTCATTAAAAGGTTTTCATTACCCGAAAGAGTTTGATAAGTATAAAGAGATCATTTTGTCATTAAGTCAATCAGGCAAGTATGAATCAGATATACTTAATATTTATATATTTATTGGTGATGCTAGAGCATTTGTAAGAGATGCAGCAATAAAATTTGATATTGTGTATCAAGATGCTTTTAGTCCAAAGTCAAATCCTCTTTTGTGGACACGTGAATATTTTAATGATATCGCTTCTTTGATGAAAGAAGATGCTATCTTAACAACGTACTCTATTTCCTTAGCGACACGTATCGCTTTGGTTGAAAATGGGATGAAGGTTTATTTGCAAAGTGGTGAGGGGTTTAGAGCTTCAACCTTAGCGTCTAAATCGGATTTGGATCAATATGAACGTGTGGATGTAAGCCATAAAATGAGCTGTAACCCAGGCACTTCCTCTTTAAAAGATTCAGATTTCTAGCAATATTTAAATTAGTGATGTATAATAGATGAGTTGTTTAAGAAAGGTGCTCTTTCATGAAAATAATACTTTTTCTCTTGTGTTTAATCTTGATACTTCCTGCTAAGGAACCTCTTTTTAAAGCGCTACCCCTTAACGAACCGGTACATGCTCAAAAATCCAAGCTCGGTCAAAAACTCTTTCATGACACACTTCTATCCATAGATAATACGGTCTCATGTGCTAGCTGTCATCCTGTACTTAATTATGGTGTTGATAATTTAAGTAAGTCATTTGGGGTCAAAGGGCAAATAGGAGATAGGAATAGTCCCACAGTCTGGAATGCTGTTTATAACTTCTCCCAATTTTGGGATGGTCGTGCAAGAGATTTGAAAGAACAGGCTTTAGTTCCTATTACCAATCCTAAAGAGATGGGTGAGACATTAGAGTCGGTCATTATAAAACTAAAAAACGACGAATATTACGCGCGTAGATTTGAAGAGATCTATGAGGATGGGGTAAGTGCACATAATTTGGCGGATGCTATAGCTGAATATGAGAAAACCTTAACCACGCCTGACTCTAAATTTGATGCTTACTTACGTGGAGACACCGAGGCATTAAATGTCAAAGAAAAAGAGGGCTTTGAACTGTTTAAGAACAAAGGGTGTGTTGCTTGTCATAATGGACAAAACATAGGTGGAAACCTGTACCAAAAAAGTGGTGTTTATGAGGCGATACAAACACAGGGGCCTCTCGATCTTGGACGTTATCTTGTTACAAAAAAGATATTTGATAAGTACTATTTTAAAGTTCCAAGCTTAAGAAATGTAGAGATGACAGCTCCGTACTTTCATGATGGAAGTGTAGCAAGTCTGAAGGATGCAGTAAAGATAATGCTTATGTCTCAATTGGGACGTAGTTTGAGCGAAGAGGAAGTCGACTCAATCGTTGCATTTTTAAAGACCTTGTCAGGAACTGTTCATGAATAAAAGAGGATATATTGCTTCTAAGGTTTTTAATTTTAATAAACTGATAATCGTTACTTTTTTAATTCTGATTATGAATGTGCTCTATATTCGAGTCCATAAAGATGAGATAGAAAAAGAGTACAGTTTATTGCTTGAATTAAAATCTATGCAAACGCTATATCAGCAGATAGATTCAATGTATGATAGAAGAATGGAAATTCAAAGTTTTGATGAAATTTCAAATAAGATAAAAGACTTTAATCACCTCTTATCCTTACTGGATAAATATCCCATCCTTGAGTCTGAAGATAAATCAACTAATTTTTCAGAACTTTATAAAAAGCTACATATTGATTTTGATCTATCAAAGAGTTATATCGAGCGATATAACTCATGGAGCAGTCTTACAATCAATTCAACAAGAGCTATATATGATGTTCATATAGAAATAGAAAGGTTAATACACAATAGTAAGATAAAAGATGAGAAAGAGACGTTAAGCAGGTTATTGGACACAATTATACTTGAAATGTCACTTATTCATTATAATGGACGCTCTGAAATAGAAAAATTAAAAAAGACATTGAATAGTTTTAAAGACAGAGTAGAGACAGACAAAAGCCTTATGGCAAGTGCAGATATGATGTCAAATCATGTCCGTGTCTTATCAGATGGATACGTTTTTATGAACGCACTTAAAGAAGAAAATAAAAAACTGGATGTGGAAGACACTATTTATGCTATTCATGCCCTTTTACTTAAAAACTTAAAGAAAAAAGACCAAGCCAATAGAGTTAATATCTATGCTTTGAATGTTTTTATTTTTCTATTGTTGCTAGTATTGTTCTTTATTAATAAAAAAGAAGTAAAACTCCATAAGAAGGTGTATCAACTTAATAAAGACCTTGAAAAACATGTGCAAGAGCTTGAAAGCTTAAGTTATACGTTGGAGGAGAGAGTTTATAACCGTACGAAAGATCTTGAGAAAATGGTTGCAAAAGTTGAAAAGATTTCTGTAACAGATGCACTGACAGGTCTGTATAACAGACGTTACTATACACAAATCATTATGAAAGAAATAAAACGAGCTAAGCGTGGAAAGGTGTTTTTTGGTTATTTGATTTTGGATGTGGATAATTTTAAACCCTATAATGATAATTATGGACATCAACGTGGGGATATGGTCTTACAAGAGGTGGCAAAAAGTTTAACTGGTAGTTTAGCCCGTCCTGATGACTTTGTATTTCGTATTGGTGGTGAAGAATTTGTTATTATATTTACAAGTGATAATGAAGAAAAAGCTGTAAAGTTTGCAAATAGAGTTATCAGCAATGTAGAGGCTCTTAAAATCAAACATGAATTTAATAAACCATATGGTGTGATCACCCTCTCAGCTGGATTGGTTATTGTTGATCCAAATGAAAATACTTATGATGAAGATGTACTGTATCAGGAGTCTGATAAGCTGTTATATCGTGCAAAAGTATCTGGGAAGAATTGCGTTAAATACTAAGGCTTAGCTAATAGCCCTATCTTTCGTATCAACCTTCATCAACCATGAAAAAAGTTCAGCTACAGCTTTATAAAGTCGTGGTGGTATCTCCTCGTGAATATCCAAGTTCAAAAGTGAATGTACGAGTTCTTTGTTTTGAAACACTGCTATATCATGTTCTTTGGCGAGATTAAGAATCTTTTTTGCTATCTCACCTTCTCCCTTGGCTAAGAGTTCGGGTGAACGTTGTGTCGATGCGTCATATTTAAGTGCAGCAGCTTTGAGAGAAGTTGAGGACTTTTTATGAAGTGGCATAATTAATATAGCGCACTTATTTTATCAATATCATTCCATGACATGGATGTTTTTTTATCTGGATTAAATAGATGGAATATATAGCGTGCAAACATATCTGTTTCTATATTTACAATGTGTCCAAGAGTATAGACACCAAAAAGTGACTCTTTAAGCGTGTGCGGGATAATCGTTAAACGAAATCCAAGCTCTGTAACTTCATTAATCGTTAGACTAACCCCATCAACAGTAACTGAGCCCTTAGGGATTAGGAATCGTCTCTGCTCTTGAGGAATGGAGATATAAAAATCAATTGAGTTTCCATTGTCTTGTATTTTTACTATCTCACCAAGGCAATCTACATGCCCTTGGACAATATGTCCTTCAAAACGTTCACCCATTTGCATAGCAGGTTCCATGTGGACCTTGCCTTTTAGGTTAGCAGTTGCTATATGTTCTTGTGTTTCAGGTGAAAGTTCAACAGTAAAACCGTTAGCTAGGACCTTGATAACCGTTAAACAAGCACCATTGATAGCAATTGAATCACCAATGTTTGGTTGGTAGTTAGACTTAAGGCTTAACTGGTTGTTGTTGTAGCTTTGAACCGTTGCCATTTCTCGAATAAGTCCTGTAAACACCTTAGTCCTTTAAAAGTTTTTTGCAAAGTTTATCGTAATTGCTTTTTAAATCTCTATAGCCATCTTCAAAACTTGCGCAGTGATTACTTGCATACATC
Organism: Sulfurimonadaceae bacterium; assembly: GCA_041559595.1. Lineage (GTDB taxonomy): Bacteria > Campylobacterota > Campylobacteria > Campylobacterales > Sulfurimonadaceae. Next base: position 4,455 of record JBFFDB010000003.1, on the reverse strand, counting down.
ATCAATGCAGCATTCAGTCGTGCATATCCTAAGATCTCTAGGCTAGGGTTTTCAAGTTGTTGTATCATCTCTTGAAGTGTTAACTCTTGTTTGGCATCATAAGGCTTAAGCCCATAGTCTGAAGGGTCGATAGGTAAGGAGTGTGAATGTCCGCCTTCAACTACAAGTATTTTTGTCTTTTTAAGTATTTCAGGCGTTCCTTCGCTTCCTTTTACAATGATGAGCCGTTTATATAAAGGGCCATATAACTCTTTATATAGATCAAAATAAGGAAGATGGTGCATACCAATAAGTGCAAAGTCACTCTGCGCAACATTATGTAGTTTTTCTATAGTATTGAAGGCTGAGCGTAAGCCTAACGCACGTCTTAGGTCAGTGAGTTTAGAAAGACTTGGACAGAAGTTAGCGCGATCGAAGTAGTTGATATTAGAACTAAGCTTTGTGTTTTCATTAAAATCTTTAGGATTAAATCCAAGCTTAGAGGGTTGTGCTCGGTCACCATGAATAACTACAGGGATCTTAGGAACAAGCTGAGCTGCTAAAAGCATAATCGGAAGTGATTTTGTCTTACCATCAAGGGGATAACCTATTTCTAAACTTTTCTTGATGGGTGTGTGCTCAATGCGTTCAGTAATGGCATCAATAGCACCACGTAGTTCATCCGTATCTTCACCTTGAACACGCCATCCTAATAAAAAAGCAGCGGTTTGTTCAGGAAGAGCGGTACCATCAAGCATCATTCCCATGGCTTCATGCATCTCTTCGCGACTTAGGTGTCTATTTCCCTTTGGACCAGTTCCTACTGCCTTTAAAAAGCTATGAAAGCGCATTAAAAAACGATCTTTCCATCAGCTTGGAGTTGTGCAATAATATTTTTAGCCTTTTCGTGTCCAGCATAAGCAGCTTTTCTACACCACTCTAAAGCTTTATCTTGATCCGCCTCGCACCCGTGACCTTGGTCATACATTTGACCTAGGTTATATTGGGCAGTAGGGAGGTTGGATTGAGCAGCTTTAGTGAAGAGGTAAAAAGCTTTTTTATAATCCATCTCTATACCATGACCTTCTTTATAAAGAACACCAAGGTTATTATAGGCTTCCATATTTCCACGTTTAGCAGCTTCTTCATACCAAAAAGCAGCCTCTGAAAAGTTTTGTATACAACCCAACCCTTTTTCAAGCATCATTGCAGTCTCGTATTGCGCCTGAGGAACTTCTTTTACAGCAGCTTCTAAAAAGTACTCATGTGCTCTGAACATATCATGAGCAATACCTTCTCCATGCATCAATAAAACGGCGATGTTGTACATTGCAAGTGGGTGCTTTTGTTCAGCGGCTTTTTCATACCAAGTGACGGCCTGAGAGATGTCTTTACTCGTACCTTGACCATTTTGATACATATAACCAAGACTAGCTTGAGCAGCAGAGTCACCTTCAAGAGCTAGCTTTTCATAAAGGTTAAAGGCCGTATCAAAATCAGATGCGTTATAGGCAGTATGGGCTTGTTGAATCATAATGTTTTATTCTCTTTGTTCTAGAAAGTCTTTTTATCATTGAAGTACTTTCACAGTATTTTTAAAATTATAGCGATTGAAGGTTATAGAATGATTTAATATATGGATTAAGTCTTGTCAATAATTATTGTAAAACAGGTCCCGCCATCTATGACTTCAGCACTAATTCGACCATGGCATTGTTGCTCGACAATATTCTTACTGATGTGCAGACCTAGACCGTGTCCATTTTTGTTGTCTTTGGTAGAAAAATAAGGATCAAAGATATAACCAAGTATTTCTTTGTCTATTCCTCCTGCATTATCTGTGATCGTGATCATAAGTTGGCTATCTTGTTCAGATGCCTTTATCTTAATGATAGCAGGAGATATGTTTAGTTTTAAGAAAGTCTCTTGGGCATTTTTTAAAATGTTTAAAATAACTTGATAAAGCTCACCTGACACCTTAGCATTAAGTACATCTTCTTCTGCATCAACAGAAATAGAGATATTTTGTTCTTGAAAAGAAGTAGTGATGATATGTGCAGATTTTTCAAGTAATTCTTGTAGTGGTATATTAAGTATTCGTTGTGAAGGCTCATACATCATTCTAAATTCATCTATTGTTTTTGAAAGATCGACTGTATATTTTTCAATATTATCGACATCCTTAGAAAATTTGTTTAGATCTATTTCATCTAAGGCAAAGGAGAACTTCAGTTGTGAGACAACGGCAGCAATACAAGCTAAAGGCTGTCTCCATTGATGTGCTATCATACTTAGCAACTCGTTCATCTGTATATTTCGACTTTGTAAAAAAAGTTTCTCTTGTTGTTCTTGTTGTTTTTGTATGGCTTGTGCGATACGATCTTCAAGTTCACTGTTTAATATAGCTAGGTCATTGATTTGATCATATTGTGCAATCGCCGTACGAATAACAGTAAAAAGCTTTTCAATGGTAAGTTCAGTCTTTGACTTATAATCATTAATATCATAATTATCAATGATTTCTCTCTCAGGAACATCTCCAGGTTGGCCTGTACGGATGATGATACGAGTCAGGTCATTATGGAGCTCCTTACGAATATACTTAGCCACCTCAAGACCTGCATCAGCGGTTTCCATACTAATATCCAATAAGACAATAGCAAAGTCAGAGTTGTTTTTAAGTATATCTATAGCTTCTTTGGCACTGCAGGCAGATTCGAAGGAGACAGGCTTTCCTTTAAAGATAAGATCTTTAAGGGCTAGTTTGGTGATGGTGTGAATATCTTTATCGTCATCAACAATAAAAATCTTCCATGAAAGAGGTCCGATTTCAGGGACTTCTTCTTGTTGGGCAGCAAAGACAAAAGGAGTCGATTCAGACATATCTATCACCATTCTTTTAACACTATTTTATATAATTATAATCTCTGCTGCTAAAACAGATGAGAAAAATCAATATTAGTTTATTTTCTTAAAGTGACGTATTTTATCCTAAATTTCAGCTAGAAATATAAATGTAAATAAGTAGATTTTCTCATAATATTGTTTGTCTTATATTAAATATTCTTTTAAATAATGAAATGAAAAAAGGATTTGTGTGTAAAATGACTTAATAAGGGTATAATTTCAATATAAAATAGAGAAAAAACTTTTCTCATAAAATTATTTCTCAACCTTTGAAATAGGTTCAGAAAGGAAAACTCTTGAACTATGACGTAATTGTCGTTGGTGGAGGGCATGCTGGTGTTGAAGCTGCTCTATCTGCTGCGCGTATGAATCAAAAAACTCTTTTAGTCTCTATGCTTGCTGAAAATGTAGGTGCAACCTCTTGTAATCCCGCTGTAGGTGGTCTTGCTAAGGGGCACCTAGTTAAAGAACTTGATGCCCTTGGTGGACAGATGGGTCTTATAACAGATGAAGCGGGTATCCAGTTTCGTATTTTAAATGCAGCTAAAGGTCCCGCGGTTCGTGGAACTCGTGCACAAATCGATATGGACAAGTACAGGATTATTGCACGAAACATCACACTGAACACACCGAATCTGGAGCTTATCCAAGAAACAGTTGATGAACTTATCATGGATGGTGACACTGTTGTTGGTGTGCGTACAGAGTTTTTAAATGAGTTTATGGCTTCAAAGGTCATTCTCACAACAGGTACCTTTTTGCAAGGCATGATTCATATCGGCGAGACAACACACGAAGCCGGGCGCTTTGGTGAGTTTTCTGCTAAAAAGTTAGGACTTCAGCTACGCGAATTAGGTCTAGATGTGGGACGGCTTAAAACAGGAACTTGCCCACGTGTTGATAGCTCAAGTATAGATTACTCCGTGATGGAAGAACAAGCTGGAGATGAGCTTCCTGCGCCTTTTTCATTTAGAACAGACAGAGAGGCTTTTAAGACAAATAAAAAACAACTTCCTTGTTTTATCACGTACACAAATGAAAACACGCATAATATTATTGAGTCGAACTTTCATAGGGCACCATTGTTCTCAGGTCAGATTGAAGGAGTTGGTCCACGATATTGTCCAAGTATTGAAGATAAGATCAACCGTTTTAGAGATAAAGACAGACATCATCTTTTTATTGAGCCGCAAACATGGGAAAACACGGAAGTCTATGTAAACGGTATGTCGACTTCTTTACCACCTGATGTTCAACGAGACATGATTCACTCTGTAGTGGGTATGGAAAATGCACGTATTGTTCGTTATGGTTATGCCATTGAGTATGATTATGTAAATCCGACTGATTTAACTCATTCAATGGAAACAAAAAAGATTAAGAACCTCTACCTTGCAGGTCAGATCAATGGAACAACAGGGTATGAAGAAGCTGCTGCTCAAGGGTTGATGGCAGGTATTAATGCATCTTTGGCAAACCAAGGAAAAGAACCTTTTATCCTACGACGTGATGAGGCGTATATCGGTGTTATGATAGATGACCTTGTGACAAAGGGTACGAAAGAACCTT
>JBFFDB010000002.1:0-19369 GCA_041559595.1 Sulfurimonadaceae bacterium | reverse complement strand
GCCTGCACTTATTCCACACTCTTTCTTTTTATTAAACCATGATGCATCTAAGTCATCAGGACCTTCAACAAGATAAGAATCTTCACACGACTCTTTAGAAATAGCATGGAGTTGTTTCGTATTGGATGAATTCTTCCCACCAATAACAACCATAACATCTGCATCTTGTGCCAATTCTCTAACCGCATCTTGATTATCGAAGGTTGCATTACAGATTGTATTAAAAACACGTACTTCTTTGTGTGAACGTATGAGATAATTACATACATCCATAAAGTCTTCAACCTTACGCGTTGTTTGAGCGACTACAGCAATTTTATCGCTAAACTTCTTTCCCTTCAGTTCATCAACACTGTCAACAACAGTTACACCATTTTCGGCATAAGACATAACACCTTTAATCTCTGGATGCTGAGCATCTCCAAAGATGACAATTGAATATCCCTTTTCACTCATCTCTTCACAGATCTGCTGTGGTTTTGTTACATAAGGACAGGTCGCATCAATTACATCAACCTTCTTTTCATGTAAAGACGCCAACTCGTTTTTGGGAATACCGTGTGTACGTATAACAGCCTTATCACCTGAGTTAAATGTAGAGATATCTTCAACTAAAGAAACCTGGAAATCTTGCTTAAGACGGTCTATCTCTTTACCATTATGTATCAAAGGGCCATATGTCGATGAACCTACGTTTTCTTCAGCAATTTTGATCGCACGTTTTACACCAAAACAAAACCCATAATTTTCAGCTAGTTTTACATTCATAATGAACCCTTAGAGTTGTACTTTAGTAATCTCTGACAAGATATCAAAAAAGTTTGGAAATGAGGTCTGAATACAGTCTATATCTTCGATCTTCATCCCACATTTTAGCCCGGCTATAGCAAAACTCATCGCAATACGGTGATCACCAAAGGAGTTGATCAGTGCGGGTTGAAGCGTTCCACCTGTTACTGTATATCCATCTTCATATTCAGTCGTTTTTATATCGCAGTTGTTAAGATTATCTACCACCGTGCTGATTCTATCACTCTCTTTAACACGTAACTCTTCTGCATTTTTAATTACAGAGGTACCTTCTGCACATGCCATCGCTATAGAAAGTGCTGGAAGTTCATCAATTAGCCATGAAATATTTTCATCGACTGTAATTGCCTTTAAAGGTGCATATTTCACACGAATATCACCAATCGGCTCATACTTTTCATCTTTTAGCTCATAAGATATATCAGCCCCCATACGTTCCAATGCCTTAAAAGCTTCAATTCGTGTTGGATTAAAGGTTACACCTTCGATAAGGACTTCAGCATCTGGAGTAATAGCAGCAGCGACAGCAAAGAAAAATGCAGATGAAGGATCGGATGGGACACGTATATGAAGAGGCTCTAAAAGACCCTGCAATGGTTTTATTTTAGTCACAAGACCATTAACTTCAAGTTGCGCACCCATACCCTTTAACATACGTTCTGTATGATCACGCGAAAGTTCAGGTTCTTCATATGAACATTCACCATCTGCTGAAAGTGCAGCTAGTATCATTGCTGATTTTACCTGTGCTGAAGCAATTTTTGATTTATAATCAAAGGCTTTTAAACTTCCACCACGTATACTAAGTGGCGCTAAGTCACCCTCGTGTCTTCCATCTAAAAAAGCTCCAATATCTTTTAAAGGCGTTGTCACACGTTTCATAGGACGACGCTTTAGATATTCATCTCCTGTTAGGACAAAGTGTCCTTTTGCTGAAGCCAAAAGACCGCAAAAAAGACGCATACCTGTTCCTGAGTTTCCACAATCTAAAATATCAAAAGGTTCTTGAATGCCATTAGAGCTAATACGAATCACTTTTCCATCATCCTCAACGCTAGCACCGAGATCTTTAACAATTTGAAGTGTGTTCATCGTATCTTCAGCACGTAAAAAGTTTTCAACAACTGACTCACCCTTAGCTAAAAGAGAAAACATGGCTGAACGGTGAGAAATAGACTTATCAGGTGCTATAGCATCACACTTAAGTGTAAAACTTTCAGTTATTGAGTAAATTGTTGCTGTTTTCATCGTAAGGCAATCCCTAGTTTTTCGTTTAATGCATTAAGTATTAAATCCATTGATGATGTGATATCTTCTTCTTCTAAGGTCTTCTCTTCAGACTGAAGCATAAAACGAAGAGTTAGACTCATACTATCTCCAAGTTCTTCACTCTCATAGGTATCTACAGGATAAAAACGCACTACTTCTGCACTTTGTGCTTCTTGGATAACATCTCTTAATTCGCTATAAGCCAAGGCTTTAGGAATTACTACCGATAGGTCTCTGTATGAAGCTTGATATTTTGAATAGCTAGAAAACACTTCCAGATTATACTTCAGTGTATCAAAGCTTATTTCACATAAGTAAGTACTCTCTAGATCGTACTCTTTTTGAATACTTGGGTGCACTTTAAACAGTGTACCCATCACCTTATCATCAACAACAATTTCAGCACTTTGATATGGATGAGCAAGAGAATGCGTTAATTCAACAGGACGAAGTTCAAACGAACCAATCACATTTGAAATATTTTGTACAAAGTCTGCAAAACCAATCGCATCAGGTTTACCATGGTTTGCAATACTGTCCGTCGAGCTTTGGCCAGAAAATGCAAAGGCCATATTAATACTTTCATTTCTTTGTTCATCAAAAACAGAACCGACTTCAAAAAGCTTCACTTGTTTACGCCCGCTTTTTGTATTCATACTAGAGGCTTCTAACAGACCTAATAAAAGCGTAGAACGAAGTGTATCTAAGGTACCTGCAATTGGATTGATCAGATCAAGTTTCTCTTCAACAGTAATAAAACCAAATTCTTTTAATTTAGCGCGTTCATTAAAGACAAACTGAACAGATTCAAAGAATCCATTATCAGCTGCACGCTGTCGGTAATGCTTACGCTTAGCGAAGAAAGCACTTGCATCATTTGACGATGGGTTTTCAGTAAAAGCATATGGCTTTGAAGGAATATTATCAATACCAATAAGACGAACGATCTCTTCTACGATATCTTGATCATGAGAAACATCATGTCTAAACTGTGGTACTCCGATAACGATCTGTCCAGCTTGTGACTTTAACATATTAAAACCGAGGTTCTTAAGAAGTTGAGTTACATGTGCTTTTTCTACATCCATACCAATAATATTGTTAATATCATCAATGCTCATATTAAGCACAGTCTCTTCGTAAGAAGAGATAAGTTCTAATGTACCACCAAAGATTTCTGTATGAGCATAGGTATTGAAAAGTTCTTGACAATATTGTAAACCAAATTCAAGATTTGGCTCAGATCCACGTGATGTTCTATAAAAAAGAGGACCATTCTCTATCTTGTTTTCTGCCATCTTTCTTGAAATAGTATCAGGATGGATGTATGAAGCTTCAAGAACAACGATCTCATCTTCAGGTGTTACGCGTGACTCGTCATATTGGATAATACCAATCGTCGAAGCTTTTTGCTTACCTTGAATAACATCATATCCATTTTCATCTACATCAAGTGTGATCTGCGCCTTTTCTTGATTCATCGGAAAAGCGTTATATCCATATGCACGTAAGATAACACCTGAAGAATATGTCGCATAGAACAAGAGTGCGTCAATAGGTGATTGACATTTTTCTTCTACCATTGACAGACGAAGACGTAAAAGTACAGGTAAGTCGAAGTCATTTTTCTTGACTGCCTTATACATAAGGTTCACATCTCTTTGTTGTGTGTGGTTCAGGTGTAGAATACGCCCTATTCCTATCTGTTTTTCTTCGCTAATTGCTTTTTGACGCTCTTTTAGTTCAATATCAAAAGCCGCTGAAAGATCACGAGCAACACCATTGATGCTTAAACAGTCACCACGGTTAGCCGTTAGTTCAAGTTCAATAAGTTCATCATTTAAGTAAGGGTTTTCACACAGTTCAGCACCAAGCTTCAACTCACCAATACTCTCATCTAAAATCATAATCCCTTCTTCAAGAGGAGGAAGTCCTAATTCTGTTGATGAACAGATCATACCTATTGATTCTACACCACGAAGTTGTACAGGTTTAATTTTCAAACCGCTCGGCATTTGCGCACCGATAGTCGCTACTGCTACATAAATATCAGGACATACATTTGCTGCGCCACATACGATCTGCCGTGTTGCTGTACCAATGTCTACCTGACAAATATTTAGCTTATCTGCGTCAGGATGCTTCTCACACGAAATAACCTTACCAACCACAATCTTTTTAGGAACAGCATAGACTTCATGTCTATCTACTTCAAGACCAATTGCATTGAATGTTTTGGCAAGTTCTTCACCACTTTTATCTTCAATATCGATCCACTCGTTTAACCAGCTTTTTGTAATTATCATCTAAAATTGCTCCAATAGTCTAACATCACCTTCAAACAGTGAACGTAAATCAGGAATCTGATGAATCAGCATTGCAAAACGCTCTATACCCAGACCAAAGGCATACCCACTCACATCCTTATACCCTACTGCATCAAATACATTAGGATCAACAATTCCACAGCCAAGTACTTCTAACCAACCTGTCTTAGAACATACTCTACAGCCTTCACCTTCACAAAAGATACATGAGATATCTACTTCAGCTGATGGCTCGGTAAAAGGAAAGAATGAAGGACGAAAACGCACATCGACATTTCCAAACATATGGTGTAAAAAACCTTCAAGAATAAACTTTAAGTTAGCAAAAGAGACCTTACCCTTCTCATCAACTAAAAGACCTTCTATCTGATGAAACATAGGCGTATGTGTAATATCAAAGTCACGTCTAAACACAGAACCTGGTGCAATCATACGGATTGGCGGTTGAGTGTTTAGCATTGTACGAATTTGTACAGGAGAGGTATGCGTACGTAAAAGTGCTTCATCTTTAAAATAAAAAGTATCTTGCATATCACGTGCAGGGTGGAACTTAGGAAGATTTAATGCTTCAAAGTTATGAAAGTCATCTTCAACCATAGGCCCTGTTTCAACAGAAAAGTTAAGGTTTGAAAAGTATTCTATCACTCTATCCATTGTATCCATTACTGGATGTGTTGCACCACGTTCGCTCATTGGTGAGAACAAAGACACATCTATGCCTTCAGCTTTCATTGCTTCTTTTAAAGCTTCTGTCTCTAAAACAACTTTTTTCTCATTTAAAAGTGTGTTGAGCTTAGCCTTTGTTTCATTCAGTTCTTTTGCGATACGTGCCTTATCTTCATTTGCTGCTGTTTTCATTTCAGCAAAAGCCTTGGTCAATACGCCTTTTTTACCAAATATACCAATACGAATCTCTTCAATAGCTGAAGGAGAGTCGGCTGATTCAATTTTTTCTATCCACTCGGTCAAAGTAGTTCCTTCGTTAAGGGAATATCCCTTAAGGTTATATTGACGCGATTATAGACAAAAATCATTTACATTCCCCTTTAATGGGATTTATCTCTATCTTTTTTATATTAGGTTATAATATTTTTATCATAACAACAAGGAAAATAATATGTGTATATTTTGTAAGATTGTAAACGGTGAGCTTCCAGCAAATCTAGTAAAAGAAAATGATGATTTCATGGCTTTTCATGATCTAAATCCTAAGGCACCTGCACATATCTTAGTTATACCAAAACTTCATGTAGATAGTTTTAATGAAGTTACACCTGAGACAATGGCAGGGATGACAAGTTTTATCCAAGAAGTCGCACAAATTGTTGGCATTAAAGAGTCTGGATACAGAGTTATAACCAATGTTGGTGCAAATGGCGGTCAAGAAGTAAAACACCTTCACTGGCATGTATTAGGTGGTGCAAAGCTTGCATGGGGGCATTTTGCAGACGCTGATGCTAAAGATTTTTTCTAAATCATAAGGATACTTTAGACAGTTATACTTTTATTTGAAGACCCTCAAATGGTCTTCATAAGAAACCTATGGATTTTCTCCCCAATCTCTTTTTTTACCGAAGACATCAATAATCTCACTCACAAAAAACACTCCAATCAGCACTATCATTGTATAAAAAATATATATCATATTTTGCCCCTTTTAAAATTTCTAATAGTATAAACAAGTTTCAATATAAAGATAAAAAATATTGCAAACTAATAGGTTTTTTTTAGCAAAAAAATCTATACTTGCCTACATATACAAAAAAAATGATCTAAAAGAAAATAGAGGAAAGGGATATTGGGGATTTCATATAAAATAAACTAAACTATTATTCTAAGAAAACAAATTTATCTTCATAAACCTGCTTCTTAAGAATCTCACTTTAAGATGGACAACACCCTTCTAGTGCTCCGAAATCTGTCACCGTCTCACCTGAGATGATCTCAGCCTTATCACGAATCTTAACTCCATTATGAGTAATAGAATATGTGATCTTAGTTACACCACGAATAGTGTTAAGAGTTGAACAGTAGGTCTCAATACTAGCCATTACCCAACGTGCTGCTATATCATCTTCAGCTGATGAATTAAAGTTATAATCTAAATGAAGTGCATCAAATTTTTGAGGCATCTCTTCAGCACGTACAACATCACCATCAATAGATAAGTCTGTAACTTCGATACCTTGTTTCTTTGGTACCATAACAATATCTGTAGCCGTACAACAGATAATACCTGCTAGAAAGTATTCAATTGGACTAATAGTAGGACAATCTATAATAAAAGAAGACTTTGACGTCTTCGCCTCAAATTTCATTCCATCTTGATGTGTTATTTTTACATTCATTCTTTATCTCTCTTTTTACTTATTGTCTTCTAGCCAAGAATTAAACTTCGCTAATTGTTCTATAGTACGAACCGTTGATGTCCCACCTTCAGATGTACGTGCATTCATAGAGTTTTTGATGCTCATGTATGGCATTACATTTTCTTGGATACGATTATCAATAGCATGTAGGTCTTCAAACTTGATATCACTTAGGTCAATATCAAGTTCTTCAGACTTTGCAACAGCCTTACCTGTAATAAAATGTGCTTCTCTAAAAGGGATATCACAATGCTCCACTAGATAATCTGCTAAGTCAGTTGCAGACAAGTGGCCTACCTTACAAGCTGCTTCCATATTCTCTTTGTGCACTGTTAATGTCAGAAGAGACTCTCTAAGGATTTTCAATGAGATTTCAATCGTTTTAACACTATCAAAAACACCCTCTTTATCTTCTTGAGTATCTTTATTATAAGCCAGAGGAAGCCCCTTCATAACCGTTAATAGACTCATTAGGTTTCCATATACACGTCCACTCTTACCACGAAGAAGCTCAGCAGCATCTGGATTTTTCTTTTGTGGCATGATTGATGAGCCTGTAGAGTATGCATCAGAGAATGTGATGAACTTGAACTCATACGAAGACCATAAGATCATCTCTTCAGCTAGTCGTGAAATGTGCATCATCGTCATAGAAATATTAAATAAGATCTCTATGGCAAAATCTCTATCACTTACCGTATCTAAACAGTTAGTACTCACTGAATCAAAACCAAGTTGATCTGCTGTACTTTTACGGTTTACATTATGTGGCGTACCAGCTAATGCAGCACATCCAAGAGGAGAAATATTGTTTCTTCTATAAGAGTCTTCAAAACGCTCAAAATCACGTTTAAACATAGAGCCATATGCCATTAAGTGGAAGGCGAAGTTTGTTGGTTGTGCATGCTGAAGGTGAGTCATACCTGGAATCAGTGTCTCTGCATGATTTCCAGCAACCTTATGTAAGGCAGACATAAGCTCATGAATCAAACTATTGATTTCTTTGTTCTTTCTAAGTACATAACGACGAAAGTCTACGGCAACTTGGTCATTACGACTACGTGCAGTGTGTAACTTCTTTCCGGTATCACCTATAATAGAAGTAAGACGTTTCTCAATAGCCATGTGAAGATCTTCATCACTTAGCTCCCATGTAAACTCACCAGCTTCTATCTCGCTCTTTACCTGAGTAAGACCTGTTTTAATAGAAGCAAGTTCTTCTTCATTTAAGATACCCTGTTCACATAGCATTGTCGCGTGTGCTATAGACCCCTCAATATCTTCTTGATAGAGTTCTCTATCAAACATAATAGAGGCATTAAATTCATCAAGAAGTGATGACGCAGATTCAGTAAAACGTCCCGACCACATTTTTTCCATAATAAACTTCTTTATTTTAAATTGCGCGATTATAGCTAAAACAGACCTCGAAAGAGCTTATGTCTTTTTATATCCTATCTTATTTTAATGTTCTAATAAAACTATCAGTGCTGAGTAAAGCCGATGGATTTATTTTCCATGATTGGATAAAGAACTGTCTTAAAATTTAGTTTTACTGGTGAGATTACAAAGGAAAACTCTTCTTCTTCAAAAGTCAACTCCATCTCGCCAAGCATAATATTTAAGGCATAAGGGATATCTTGCTTATTTAAAAGTTCTTCACCAGATATTTTCGGTATAGGCATTCCTTGATAGGTGCATGATAAATAAAAGTCTTTGTCTTGTATTAAATTAGAAAAAGGTGATCTTACCAAGGTCAGTGTTTTAAAGTCAGTTTCACCTATGCCTTTTAACAACATATACCCATCTGAACGAACTTGCGTAAAAAGTTTTATACGTCTGTTTAAGTCTTTTAAATCTGAAGAAGAGTGAGTATCTACATCCTTGCTTAGCCCAATAGAACATTCAATATCCTCATGCTCTTTTGTCGTTGATTGAATCTTTATACGTGAGTCCATGCTAACATGGAGATCTCTGCTGACTTCTAAGCCTTGCAGATCCTCATCAAAGCGTAATCCATGTACTGCTTGAACCGCATATGTATTTAGGGGTTGAAATAAAATATTCAGATCACTAAGCTTGATCATTTCATGATGTGAATTTAGAGCATCTCTCTTTTGCTGGCATTGAGTCATCAATAAAATATTGTCAACTTCACAGGCTTTTTCTATCTCATCATTTTTTACTTCACATCTATTTTCGTTCTTATTACATTCATACAAGTGAAGTTCTTGTGTTGTCTTACAAGCTTCTTGGGAACTTACACAACGAACCTTTTCAAAAGGGTTATTGATTTTTGAACAATCTTGACAATGTTCAGCTCCATAATTCAAGGAACATTTCATGTCACATGAATTTAATTTACTCGAACAATCTTGTTTTATGTTTTCACATGAGGGCAAGAGCGCTGGATCATATAAGTAGATAGATTTGGAGAGCTTTTTATCATATTGCTCTGCCTGCTGTATTATAGAAGTGTTAATAAGACGTATATCCATATTCACTAAGGCTAGATTCATTTGATTAGCAAGATAGGCCTTGCTTATATAATACGAAGGCCCTTTCTCTAGAGTATCTAAGCTGATCCCTAGACTTTTACCTAACTCATTATTAATATCATTTTTAAGATCTCTAGCCATGACATTCATATCATGCTGAATATTCGGCTTAGCTTGTTTTAATTCGCTAGAACCTAGTAAAACAAGTCCGTCATCATGCATATAGGGCATATATATTTTCATTTTTGTGAGCATATTGACCGGCTCAGCCGAGTGCAGTTTATAAGTTTTGGCATTGACTATATCTTTTCCGTTAATACCTTCTAAAATATTCATATTCACTGGAATACTAAGCGGTGAATTACCCATCTTTATATTTAAAAGATGTAAAAAGCTTTCAAAACTTGACTCAATTAATTTTTTATTTTCATCACTTTGCGAAAACTCATTTTTTTGTTGTATCGAATTAGTTTCAATTTTTTGGAACTTTGAACTTAAGATAAACTGGTTACAGCCGGCGTGAAAGGCATGCTCTGCAAAAATCTGTCCAGATACTTTTTGATCAATAGCATCAATATTAAATGAAAATGAAAATGAAGAAAAAATCTGTTGTTGAACTATATTAAAATGTACAGAAGAAAAAGAGACATTAGAAAATCCTTCATTTTTCGTCTCAGCAAAAGAGGAAGAAAGCTTATCTAAACTATCACTTATATGGAGGTTAAGCTCATTCTTTGGTATAAAAAGAACAGCATCAATTCCATCCATCTGCCCAAAGTTTTCATTTGCATTTTTAAGTGCCGTACTCGCTTTTTGTCCCCATTCAAAAGATTGATATTTTTCTGGACTCAGTAAAGAAGTACACCCTGATATAAGAGAGGTGAACAGAATAAGAGAAAAAGTATTTTTAAGATATAAATGCATAATAACCTAGAAGTTTTTAAAGATTATAATCATTTTGAGATAAAAAGAAGATTGATTTTGAAGGTTTAAAGACTCATATTTAGTAAATACAAGACGAATTAAATCGTCTTAATTACATGCTGGAACGTTACCGCTATCTTTTGCATATTCAACCATGAAGTCACGTAAATGCTTCGCACGTTTTCTATACTTTTTACTGTTAAAGTATGCCCAAGACTTCTTTGCTTTATCACTGTCTAAGTGAAGTTGAGCAAGAAGGCTACCCTTGTTCTTTTTGTTAAGAAGCTCTTTCCAGTCCTTCATACGTTTACTAGCCGCAATCTTTTGACCACCACCATGGCACTTTCGACACTTCTTAACATAGGCCTTTTGACCCTTATACACAGCTGCTTCTAAAGAAGGTACTGAGAGTAAAAACAAGCTAAAAACAACAGCAAGTGAAAATTTCATAAACAAGCTCCATAATAAGACTAAGTGCCTGTATTTGAAAGGCTTTCTTAATCTAAGTTAATCAATTAAATTTATTCTAATACCTAAAGGCTTAAAGCTGCCAAAACTGATTTAATGAATTAACTCAATTGTATAAATAATTCAAATAAGTCTTATGTTTGAGTGAAAATGAAACATATTTAAAGGATTGAAGCGAGATAGAAGCCTTGTATTCATGAGTTTTTCTTATCTTTTAAAAATACAAAACCCCTTACTAAAGGCTATGACATCTGCTTTATAAGGATTGTTATTTTTAATTTTAGAACTAAATTTAAATTTTTATACTTGAAATTTTTTATATAAGACTTCATCTACTTCAAGAATATTTCTTTCTTGTAAGGATCTAATAACTGAAGGCGTACACTCAACATCTCCTGGCCATTCTCGCTCGAACCCATCAAGACTATTTTTATTTGTACCATCGATGCCAACAAGATTATCTTTCATATAAATATCGCGTCCAGCATCTATGTTATTGACCACGCGCCATAGCAACATATACGCATTATCTATATCATTTTTTTCTTCATCGACAAAGGCTAAGATTCGTAAATTTTCTTCAAGTCCTTTAATCTTGTCAAAGACCTCTTTCATATTACTCTTCTTTTGAACTGCTACCACAGTGATAGGATTGCGAGTACGACGCATATATTGGCGTACTCCTACAATAGATGAATCGCACTCTTGAAGTTTTAATAAAAGTTTATCGTCGTTTAAAAGTACTGGTGCTTCCATCATTGCCTGACCTGTACAGTCAATACCAAGTTTGCCACCCACCAAAGACTCGGGGCTTGAATGATCTAGTGCATCTGTGATTCCCTCAGATATCAAAACACGACTTGGATGAAAACGATTTAAAATATGCGTTGCCATAGGCTCATAATTGTTTAATCTGGGAGCATCTTCACCGACAAAAATAGCATGCTTTACAAAACTCATCTGTCCTGCGCCCCAGAAGGCATGCATAAACTGCTTCGCGTGACCCTTGTACAGTGGTTTCATCTTTGCTAAGATAAGATTATGAAAGACACCATTTTCTGGCATATGGTAATCAATTAGATCCGTCGCGTTAGTTTTAAGCAGAGGTAAAAAGATTCTCTCTGTTGCCCAACCCATAAACTTGTCTTCTAAAGGTGGTTTTCCCACCACTGTCGCAAGATACACTGGATTTTTCTTATGTGTTATAGCAGAAACTTCCAGTACAGGGTATGGCTCTTCTAAAGTGTAGTATCCTGTATGATCACCAAAAGGACCTTCCACCTTCATCTTACTAGTATCTACCCACCCCTCAATCACATAATCAACGTCTTCAGGTACATATAAAGGCGTGGTTAATGACTTGACAAGACGAGCAGGCTTTTTAGTGATAAGACCATAAAGCAAAAGTTCATTTACCCCATAAGGAAGTGGTGCAGTTGCACACCAGGTATATAAAGGATCCCCGCCAAGTGCGATTGACACGGGCATTTTTTTGCCCTCACGCTGATACTGATCAAAGAAGTGAGATGAGTCCTTGTGAATCTGCCAATGCATTCCTAAGTGTTTACCATCATACATCTGCAGTCTGTACATACCGAGGTTAACTAGTTCACCATCGAGACTTTGGGTATATACCTGTCCCATCGTGATAAAAGGTCCACCATCTCCATCCCATGTCGTTAAAATAGGCAGTTTGGTTAAATCAGCATCGGCTCCCAAGTATTTAACAGCTTGACATGCCCCCTCGCCTTTTAAACGCTTTGGAAAAATATTTTTCATATTAAAAAGATTTCCAAGCATTGAGACCTTATCTCTAAACCCAGCTGGCGGTTTCATATGCAAAAGACTCTCTATCTCTTGGGCCACACCCTCAACCTCACGTCCAAAAAGAAGCTCAGTTCTCTCAAATGAGCCAAAAAGATTCATCAACACTGGGTCTTTGAACTTTGTCCCATCTTTTTTATTAACGGGGTTGGTAAACAGAAGTGCTTTTGATTTTTCTTTTTTTACTTCGATATAAGCGATATGGGGGATTTCTAGATAGATATCAAGTTCATCATGAATTTCACGAAGTTCACCGCGAGAGCGTAATAGATTAATAGTTTTTTGCATGTGAGTCTTTTTAGAGCTCCAAAGGAGCTAAATTAATTTTGGATTAGTCCATCTTATCAGCGCGAGCAAGAAGTTCTCTAGCGCCTTTGTCGATAACTGTTTGAGCAAGGTCTTTACCTAATTGCGTATAATCTTCTTCTTTACCAATAAGGCGTTCAGAGATAATCTCACTCGCATCAGGTAGACCTAACGTACACTGAGCCAAGATTGAACCATCACCCATCACCTTAGCATTAACACCAATAGGTACATGACAACCACCTTCTAAGATATCAACAAAGTCACGTTCAACCGTAACTTCCATTTCTGTCTCTTTATGGTTTAATTGATGTACAAGATCAAAGATCTCTTTATTCTCAATTGTTTGAAGACCAAGTGCACCCTGACCCATAGAAGGAACCATATCAAGACGGATAATTGGAGATACATGTGCAACTGAATCAAGTAAGCCTAAACGATTGATCCCTGCTGCAGCTAAAATAATCGCGTCAAATTGACCCTCTTTTAGCTTACGAATACGTGTATCAACATTTCCTCTTAAGTCTTTAATTACAAGATCTGGACGAATAAGTAATAGTTGCATCTTACGACGAAGTGAAGAAGTCCCCACTACTGCACCTTGCGGAAGTTCGTTTAAACTAGCATATTTCTCACTTAACATCGCATCACGTACATCTTCACGCTCAGTAATAGCCGCTAGTGGAAGTCCTTCTGGCATAACTGTTGGAACATCTTTTAGCGAGTGAACCGCCATATGCGCCTCACCTCTAAGCATTGCTTCTTCAAGTTCTTTAAGAAAAAGACCTTTTCCCCCTATCTTAGCAAGGGCAACGTCTTGTATCTTATCACCTGATGTCACAATGATATTTAGTTCAACTTCTAAGCCGGGACGCAACTCTTCTAAACGTGCTTTAATGTGCTTTGACTGCCATAAAGCCAGCTTACTTCCACGTGTTGCAATGATTAATTTATCCAATTTATTTCCTATCTTCTACTTAATGATTTTTGCTGTTGCGTATTGCATTTTACTAGCATCTTTTTTGCCATCAAAAAATACACTAGGTGTACCGTTGACTAAATGTTCTTCAGCCACTTCCATGGCATGCTCATATTTCGCATTGACACTTGGGTCTGAGATATCACTCAAACTCACCTTAGTTCCTTGAACCTTATTGAATTCATTTAAAACTTTTTGTACATTTTTTTCACGTCCATCTACAGTAACCTTATACAGGTTCTCAACAACATTGGCTACGCCGTTTTTTTCTGCTACAAAGGCTGCTTTAACAAGAGGCACTGCTGCAGGGTGCAAAGAACTTAATGGGAAATGATAATAATACACTTCAAATGTACGTGGATATTTTTTCATGTATGATAATGCTTTTGGAACATATGAGCGGCAAAATGGACACAAAGGGTCTGAAAATATAACGACCTTATGTGCTGCGTCTTTATCTCCAAAGAGTTTATGATCTGCGTCATAATACTCATCTTTAAATTCAGGTGAAATACTTGAGTTCAGCTTCTGACCCGAATTTAGTTCATACAAGTCTGCTGTAATAAGGCCATCTCCAACAAAATAGATAGTACGCTGAGAAATAGGCTTGGTCTGTGCACCCATTTTTGCTGTACCCTTAAGTTGGATGATGTAAGCTTCCCATCCTTTTGGTTTTTCAAGAGGAATTTTATCAACAACAGAGATGTCTAAAGAGACAATATTCGGGTTGGAACCTATCCCTTTTTGTAAAAATGATTTTACCTGAGCCTCATTGGCACTTAAGATACTACCTAAGGCTATGATCGTTACTAATAATTTCTGCATCAATGACATTATCGTCTCCTTGTGTTGTTTTACATTCACCATTTGTATTATTTACGCGACTTACAAGCAATGCTGTAAAGACGGAAAACTGCATCAGTACACCGAGCATATCACTGAAGATTCCTGGCAGTATTAAAAAGACAGCCCCTAAAAGTGCAAAGATATTCAGCTCTTGAAACTCTTTCATGCTAATACAGTTATTTGACATCGCTTTGAGACTCTCAACCATCGTAGTTTTTACATTAAGTAAAAGAGCAAGTCCAAAAAAGCCAGAAAGCATAATCTCAGCGAACACGCCCAGTCCACCCAGTACCTCTGCTACTTGAACAGAAAGTAAAACTTCTATAAACAAGTATGCAAAGAAGAAATATTTCATGCAATTATCTCTGCTATTTTACTTAAAACATCGTCTTTAGATACTTCTAGCTTATCAGAACTTGAACGTTGTGCAATTTGAACAAGGCCATCAGTTAGATTTTTACCAACGATAATAGTGTAAGGGAAACCAATAAGTTCAGCATCTTTCATCTTAAAGCCAAAACGCTCTTTTCTATCATCTAGCACTACTTCAACACCCTGAGCCAATAAATCGCTGTACAGCTTTTCGCCATAAGCCACCTGCTCTTCATCTTTGATATTTGAGACCAAGATATTAACAAGATACGGCGCGGTTGCAGGTGTCCAGATACATCCGTTTTCATCATTATGCTGCTCAATTACGGCTGCCATAAGACGAGAGACACCCATGCCATAGGTTCCCATAATCATATCTTGTGACTTTCCATTCTCATCTAGGTATGTCGCGCCAAGAGGAGCCGAATAGGTTGTACCTAGTTTAAAGATATGGCCTACTTCTATACCTTTCGTTAATGAAAGTTTTCCAGAACAGTGAGGACAGTTATCATCACCCTTTAGTTCTTTGATATCTGTGTATACGATCTCTTCTTGTTCGTCATCTTCATCTTCTAAGTTCATAAAGACTTCAATATTCGCACCATACTCACATGAGTCACATACGGCAACCGTATCCTCACCACTATCAGCAAGTACCATTAGCTCTTTAGAACCCGAACCACCAATTGCACCTGAGTCCGCTTCAACCACTCTAAAGTCAAGACCCAGACGTACAAGAATACGCTTATATGCCGCTTCCATCTCATCAAATTCTCTGTCTAAATCTTCAACTGAAGAGTGAAAACTATAACCATCTTTCATCAAGAACTCGCGTCCACGCATCACACCAAAACGAGGACGTGCTTCATCACGAAACTTGGTCTTGATTTGATAAAGATTTAAAGGTAACTGCTTATATGAAGTCACCTTGTTTCTAACGATGTTGACCATCATCTCTTCATGTGTTGGTCCTAAGACAAAAGAGTTCTCTTTTCTATCTTTAAAACGAAGCAGTTCTTTACCAAACTTATCTGCACGTCCGCTCTCTTCCCAAAACTCAATAGGAGTCACAAAACTAAGTTCGACTTCTTGAGCATACGACTTAGTCATCTCATCATGGATGATCTCTTCAATCTTTTTAATAACACGTTTTCCTAATGGAAGATAGTTATATAAACCACTCGCAACTTGAGAGATAAAACCTGCACGTGAAAGAAAGATATGGCTTGCTAATACAGCATCTTTAGGTGCTTCTTTACTCGTTGGGACATATAATCTAGAAAATCTCATTTATTACCTTGTTTATTATTCAAATTAATTTCTTTTTTTACCTTATCATCATCATGATCAAAAAGGTATTTCATCGACTCCATTAAGGCGTCTGATTCGACATTCATCGACATCTTACGCATTCGCTGACTCATAGTATGCAAGAAACGTTTCAATACCTGTTCATTCATCTTAAGCGCTTGTGCTTCGTACTCTTTAGGGATAAATCCCTTCTCAATAACACGCTCTGTTTCATTTTGAGCGCATAGCATTGCCTTCTCGTAAATACCTTTGATAAAAGGCTCCACCGAAAGAGACTGCAACCATTCAAAGAATTCTATCGTATATCGACCAACGATGCTATAGCAGAGTTTTGCCTCATCTTCACGCAAAGCGATATTTTCACTCACGATATTTTTCAAGTCATCAATACGATGAATATGAAGACCATGAAAATCACAATCTTCTATATCTCTAGGAATTGCCATATCAAACCAATGACGGACAAAGGGAACATCTTCGATCATATCCTCAGTTATGATTGAATGTGGCGCACCTGTTGCTGTAAAGACAAGGTCATATTCGTTAATAGCTTCGTCCAACTCACAATAGTCTCTAACACTTACAAGAGAACCACATTCATCTGCTATCTCTTGTGCCTTAGACGCTGTTCTATTCATAACAACACATTCGCACCCAGCTGACGAAAGATGCTTTGCACATAAACGGCTCATCTCGCCAGCACCAATAATAAGTGCTTTTACTTCTTCAATGTTTTCAAGCTCTTTTTTCGCCTTAGCCACGGCAACACTCGCAATAGAAACCGGCTTTGAAGAGATAGAACTGGCATTTCTTACTTCTGCTGCACACTTAAAAGCATACTGCATAGCGCGTGAAAGTTTTTGCGCACAAAACTCATGCTCAATTGAAAACTTATACGCATCTTTTAACTGCCCCACTATCTGTGTTTCACCAACAACCATAGAGTCAAGCGAAGAAGCAACATTAAAAAGATGATGCATTGCGCCTTGATCTTCAAAAACATCTGCACGGCCTTCTAGCTCATTAATAGAGATCTTTGAACTTGCACTTAAAAGTGCAAAAATATATTCCGTTGCATTACTAACATTTTTAACTGAAGCAAGTACTTCAAGACGATTACATGTAGAGACAATAATAGCCTCATTAATATCAGGATGATTCAGCATTTGAGAAAGACAAGTTTCTAACTCAGGCTCAGAATTCAATGCTAACTTTTCACGGATCTCTAAAGTAGAGTTATGATGAGAAAAACTGACAAGAAGATAATGCATTAGAACTTTCTTCCCATCATCTCTTTAATAATGCCAACGAGTTCAACTTCATTATGTGGCTCGACTGCAGCTATTGCTTCATTGCTTAGTTCTTGTGCTAATGCATAAGAGCGTTCAACTGACTGATACTCTTTCATCTGCTCTTTTATCCAAGCAGCATCTTCAGCATCCAAAGTCTTTGCATGTGCATTAGCAAGTCTTTGTTTAGCATCTGTATCTAACACCTCATACAGGTACATGTAAGGCAGTGTTGTTTTACCTTCTTTATAATCATTTAGCGCAGGTTTGCCCAAGGTCTTTTCATCTGAAACGATATCTAAGATATCATCGATTATTTGAAATGAAAGCCCTAGGTTCTTGCCATAAAGCTGATAACTTTTCTCATCTTTACCACTGAGTACAGCTGCACAATAGGCCGTAGCTTCGATTAGAGAGGCAGTCTTTTTATAAATCATGTCTAGATAAGCGGCTTCATCTGAGTTAAATGATTCACCCATCTTCACATCAACATACTCACCAATTGAAAGGATCGTTACCGCTTTCGCAACTGCCTCAGAGATTCTCACATCATATGAAACAAGCTGAGTATACGCCTTTGAGTAAAGGATATCTCCCATCATCACAGCTACTTTACTGCCATCAGTCGCATTAACAGACTCCACTCCACGTCGTGTCATTGCTTCATCGATGACATCGTCATGCAAAAGGCTCGCCGCATGAATAAGTTCGATAATAGCTGCAAGTTTTATAGCTTCTTGAGTGTTTCCAGCGATCTTTAAAACAAGTTTTGCACGTAGGCGCTTCCCTTTTGGAAGAGCACTAAAAAGAGCAGTAATGTCATCATTACCTAACTCTTCGATCCACGTTTTCATACAATCTTCAACTGCTAATAAAGGTTCTATCACTATTTCTCTTTCAATGGCTTAACTTCAATAAGCGCTCTTTTTTCTGGATCATCGATCAAAATATCAAAATGGGCTTTTTTCGTCTTATAATCAAACTTTTTAAAGACGAGGTATAAATAAGGAACACGTTTATATGCTGACGACTTAGGTAAAAGACGAACCTTATACGCAGCCTTTTTATAGTCATCATATAAGATGAACTGAGAGGCTCTTTCATTAAAGTTCAGATGCATTACCAGACCTCCGCCTGCGTAAAGTGTCCATCTAAACTTTAAGACCCTAAGGAGTGCTTCTTCTTTTACTAAAATCGTCTGGTACTGGTCCTTACTCAGACTAATCTCTTGTGTATAGTTCCACTCTGCCGCCTTCAAGAAGGAAGTAAAAAAGATACAAAGAATTATAAACTTTTTCATTTACTCGCTTTTAGAAAGGATAGTTGAGTGCAATCATCTCTTCTAACTCAAATTCAACTGCGTCATCACTAGTCTTGAACACATGATAAAAAATTTTACTTTTTGGTGAACCTAAAAATATATTTTCTTCGTCTTCAAATAATACTTATTTTTTAATTCTCAGATTATACCACAGCAATCTTAGCGCTTAGCTTAGGCAATTCTAATCTGATATTAGAGCTTGATCTATGATAGGCCCTCATAGGTATTTACCAATACCTTAACTCCATAATTCTTTCGATGTTTTAATCCTTGAAGTATCCCTTTTGATTCGGATATAATAATACAAACTATAGATAAGGTGCACCTGATGTTAGGGATTATTGTTTGGACGATATTTATTGCTATTGCCACAAACATTATTTTAAAAAAATTTCATTTACCTACCATTGTTGGTTACATCGCTACGGGTACAGCTATAGCGTATATATTTGGTTT
>JBFFDB010000001.1:0-30041 GCA_041559595.1 Sulfurimonadaceae bacterium | reverse complement strand
TAATGTGGCATCTCTTTATCATGGGCAATCTCTTTTGCAAGAGCAATTGACTCTTCATTCAAAAGCTTTTTATACTCTCTAAAGTGTATCTTCTCATCTTCTAAACCTTTAGCTACGTCACGTACTTCTTCGTATACCTGCTGTGAAAGTATGGCCTTATTTCTCACACTTTTTAACTTAGTAGTTGCAATTTCTTCTATGGTATGTCCCAAAAAATCTTGATGGTCTAGCCCAATCGGTGTTATTACAGATAAAACTCTATCAAAGACATTGGTCGCATCATGCTCACCACCTAAACCAGCTTCAAGTACAATATAGTCACAGTTTTCATACACGACGATAGCAAGAAAAGTGGTGTACTCAAAATAGCTCAGGCTCTTTTGAAACTCAATAGGAAGAATCATCAGTAATTTTTGATGTGCCTCTTCTAAGTCAGTATAAGAAACGTTTTTCCCATTTTGCCAAATACGTTCATTAAACTCTGAAACATGGGGAGAAGTATAGTGGCCGGTATTTTGCCCCAGTGCGACTAATGCATTTGCAATAAAACGGCCTGTTGTTCCCTTCCCGTTGGTCCCTACAAGATGAATGATCTTAGGCAAGGATAATTTATCTTTGATAGAGGTATAGGCACGTGGCATGCGTGTATAATCAATTTCTGTGTAGTAAAGTGGTTTCTCGGCTAAAAAGGTATCTAGATTCATTTATATACTATTTGATTACGTCCGTTTTCTTTAGCCTTGTAAAGTCTTTCATCAGCTGCTTTTAACATCAAGTTTACAGAGGGAAATTTTTCTCTAAAAGCAATTCCCCCACTAATCGTTACTTGAATCTTTTTACCTTGATAAACAAAACGACTTATTTCTAATTTTTTTCGGACTTTTTCTGCAAATACAACAGCACCCTTATGATCAGTCTCTGTTAGAATAGCAAGAAACTCTTCTCCGCCATACCGTCCAACAATATCTACTGTTCGTGCGACCTCTTTAAAGACTTTTGCAAATCCTTTAAGAACAATATCTCCACCCTCGTGCCCATAGGTATCATTCACTTGTTTGAAAAAATCAATATCAAAGAAAACAACACTGTATGGTTTTTCATATCGTTTAAATTCGCCTTCTCTTATCTCCATGAACTCATCTAATGCACGTTTGTTATACAGTTTTGTAAGAGCATCTTCACGCGAAGCTTTTTTGGCTTCTGAAAGTTCTTCTTCTAAAGCCTTTATCTTCTTTTCCATCTCAGATATTTCATTATTATGTTCTTTTAACTCTGTTCCTAAAAGCAGTGTCTCTTCTTCAAGTGAATTTGCAATAGTGTAAAGCTTTTTATGTGCTGTCTTAAAATCATCATTCTCACCCAGTTCTAAACTCTCAAGGTTGCGTTTGATCTTTGCTATCTCATTTCCTGAATGGTCGGTTCTATCAATCAGAGAAAGCACTTGAATAGAGAGTCTTTCAAGTACATTGTCAAGTGAGAGCAACATACTTTTGATGTGTTCTTTGTCTAATGATATACGACGTTTAATAGCACTTTTAATAGACGCCATCATACTCGTTGAACTAAGGCTTTGTGGATTTTTTCTTATCTCTTCAGAAACGCTTGCCAAGTCTTCATCAACACTTGATGCTATAGAAGGCACTAGTGTAGCGATAAAAAGGACTGCAAGACTTTGATACTCATCCAAATTATCTGAGCTTGATGCTTTAAACTTCAAGTTTGATATCGTACTTTTTATATCACTTTTGTTTACTTTTCCATATGGCTTTAGAAGGTCAAGAAAGCTATCATCATATTGAGTTAAAAAATTAATCCAATCCGTTTTTATCTTAGCTATTTGATCTGCATTAGTTACAAGATCTAAATCTTTAATGGACTTCGTTGAAAGTGTACTAAGTTCTGCATTATGCAAAGAAGATATCGTTTGTAGAATTCGTTTTAAAAGTCCATTTAATTCGCTATTTTGAGCGTGGGCTTCTGTTGGATTAGAACGATTAAGCTTAGCAATAAAAAAGGTCATTAACTCATTAACTGTTTTAACACGGTACTGTTTCAGTTCATTTTGAAAGGATTGGTCAAGTTTTTTTGTAAACTTTTCAACTTGATTACAGTCTTCAACTAAAATACCAGCAGCCTTAGCTTCTTTACAAAAAGCATCAGCATAAGCATCAGGCGTCATCAGCTTATCTTCTTTTTTAAGACGTTCAAAGGCACGTTTGATTATCTGGTTAATTGTCATGAAATATCCTTTTTTTAGAGCGGAGTCCCCTCTGCACCGACTTGAGCTACAAATGAATCCAGGGCTTTAAGCGATGCTTGACGAATGGCTTGAAATCGTTGTATATCGGTAATAATCGCATTTGGTTCAATAGCAAAGTCATATGAGCCACGTGAAGTATACATTCTCGTCTCACCCTTATTACGCCGCGTAACTTTTATACTGATATTTGCTCTGTATACGATTACATACCCATTTGTATCATATTGTAAAGGAGAGAAGCCAATGCTTGAAAGATCAACCCATAGTGTCGTCTCCGCTTGAGATTGAGGAACGAGTGAAGAGTGGAATCTTGTTACAACGGCCTTACGTGCAGCGTCTTTTATTAACACTGCATTTTCTGGATCTTGTAAAGAGACTGTCACTTCAACAAAGATATTCTTACCTACAACCTTACGTGCCTGCTTTGACGCAGGAATGTACCCACACCCAGACAAGAAGACAAGGGCAATAAAAAGGTTAAGAACTCTTACCAACTTCATCTTACTTTACTACCAAGTTTACCAGTTTATTTGGAACAACGATCTCTTTCACAATACTGACACCTTCTAACCATTTAGCAGCTTCAACTTTTGCAAGCGCTAATATCTCATCTTTAGATGCTGTTGGAGAGACTTCAATCTGTGTACGGTTTTTCCCATTAATAGAAACACCTAATGTAATGCTATCTACTGTAAATACTTCTTCAAGCACAGTAGCTGGTACAAAGTTCTTACGCTTGAATAGCGTATCAGAAACTTCCCATGCTAAGTGAGGAACAATAGGTTCGATGATAGCTGAAAGTATCCAGTAACCCTCTGTCCATACATCTGCATTATCTTGTTCATTAAGTGCGTTCATTGCTTCCATCACACCAGCGATGAGTGTATTAAAAGTATGTCTCTCAGCAAAGACTTCATTAGCGCGTTTAAGTGCTTCATATACTTTTTTACGTGCCGCTTTTTCTTCTTTACTTAGACTATCATGATCAATAGTTGGAATCGTATCGGTTACATTTGCACGGCTCGATCTGTCTGCAAAACGTTTTAAGAATCTATAAGCACCCTCTACAGCTGAATCATTCCACTCTAACTCTTGAGTTGGAGGTGCAGCAAACAAGATAAATAGACGCGCAGTATCCGCACCGTATTTTTCTACAAGCGCATCAGGGTCAACCGTATTTCCCTTAGACTTAGACATCTTTGCCCCATCTTTAAGAACCATACCTTGGGTCAGTAGGTGGTTAAACGGCTCGTCTGAACTGACATACCCAAGGTCACGCATAACCTTTGTAAAAAAGCGTGCGTATAAAAGGTGTAAGATAGCATGCTCGATCCCGCCAATATAATGGTCTACGCCCATCCAGTAATCAAGCTCTTTTTTATCAAAAGCCTTATCTTCCCAGATACCAGGACTTGCTGTATAACGTAAAAAATACCAAGATGATTGCACAAAGGTATCCATTGTATCAGTTTCACGAATAGCATCTTTTCCACACTGACTACACTTACAATGCTTCCAAGTTGGATGGTGATCAAGAGGATTTCCCTCCCCTGTAATTTGTGCATCTTCAGGAAGTGCTACAGGCAGGTTCTCTTTTTTCTCCATTACGAGGCCACAGTCTTCACAATGAATAAATGGAAGTGGCGCACCCCAGTAACGCTGACGAGAAACACCCCAGTCTTTTAACTTGAAGTTAATCACTTTTTTACCAAGCCCATTAGTATCAAAGTGGTGCATGATTGTACCCTGAGACTTTTTAGAAGCTAAGCCATCAAACTCGCCTGAGTCAAAAAGAACACCGGCTTCGGTAAAGGCTTTTCCTTCTGGGAGTTCACCCTCTTTTGGTTTGATAACTGCCTTGATAGGAAGGTCATACTTTTTAGCAAAATCATAATCTCTATCATCATGAGCAGGAACAGCCATAACTGCACCCGAACCATAATCCATAAGAACAAAGTTAGCAATCCATACAGGGATATTCTTACCTGTTAATGGATGGATTACAGAGATATCAAGTGACACACCTGCTTTTTCTTTTTGTCTATCAATAGACGAAGCATTTTTCATCGCCTTAATAGCTGTAGTAGACTCTTCACTTAAAAGGCCATTATCAAGCATATAGGTCACAATATCATGCTCAGGAGCAAGTGCACAATAGCTCACACCATAGATAGTATCAGGACGCGTTGTAAAGACATCGAATTTTTCAAAAGTATTGTTTAACTTTGCCTTTGATGCCTCATCAAAATGAAGATCGAACTCAAGACCTGTTGACTTGCCAATCCAGTTTTCTTGCATAGTCAATACTTGCTTAGGCCAACCGCCTTCAAGTTTTTTCAAGTCATCTAAGAGTTCGTCTGAATAATCAGTAATTTTGAAGTAGTACTGGTTCATCTCTTTTTTGACAACAGGCGTGTCACATCTCCAGCAACAGCCATCTACAACCTGCTCATTTGCAAGAACAGTTTGGTCATTCTCACACCAATTAAGTAGACCAGTTTTTGAATACATCAGACCCTTATTGAACATATCAATAATAAAACCTTGTTCAAACTTTGTATAGAGCTCATCAGAAGTTGCAAACTCTCTTTTTTGAGAGAATGAAAGCCCTAAACGTGAAAGTTCCGCACGCATATAATCAATGTTTTCATAGGTCCATTTTTTTGGATGTGCACCATTTTTAATCGCTGCATTTTCTGCTGGCATACCGAAGCTATCCCAACCAATTGGGTGTAAAACATTCTTGCCTGCTTGACGATAATGACGAGCAAAAGCATCACCAATTGTATAATTACGAACATGACCCATATGTAAACGTCCACTTGGAAAAGGGAACATACTTAAAATATATTTTTTATCTAATGTGTAATCTTCACTAGGTTCAAAACTTTCGTTTTTCTCCCAAAAGTTCTGCCATTTACTTTCTACTTCGGATGGATTGTATTCCACTGTGTTTCCTATTTCTTTATTTATGAATTATCATTTATACTCAAAAGTAATCTTACTTCTCAATATAGACGAAAGCGTATTACAAAAGGCAGATGCCTTCTATATTAATACTCTTCGCGAGTACGAGAACTCTCTACAAGTACGAGACCCATAGAGAAGATGTTAGCGATAAGTGCACCAATTGCTAAGGCGATAGCCCATTCAGTATTACCGACGATCACTAAGTAAACAAAGGCAGGAATGAGGTGTAAGTCTGCTACCAATGAACTAGCAAGTAACTCAGCAGCAAGAAGGTTTCTAACACCAATCTTTAAGATAGTCGACACTAGGTTTAGACTTCCAGCCATAAAGAGTGCTATAGCACTATGCTCAAACAAAAAACCTGCTGTCGATGTTAAACTCATTAGTGTGAAAAACACATAAATAACTTTTCCCCAATCCATGTTAATCCTTTATATTTAATACGGCATCGGAGCTAAGCTCCGCTACCTACGCTGACGCTGTGTCTACTTTTCGAGTAACTACAGCGTACCTTGCTCAAACTGTGCACGCATACGCTCTTTTTCTATTCTTCTTTGTTCTTTGTTTGAAAGCTTTGTTCTAAAGGCTTTGATATCAAAACCTAACCAGATAAGCACTGGAGAAGCGACAAAGATTGAAGAATATGTACCTACGATTATACCCACTAGTAGTGTAAAACCAAATCCATGAATAATCTCACCACCGTACATCCATAATGTCAATACAACAAAGAATGTAGTCAATGAGGTCAGTGTCGTACGTGAAAGTGTACGTGTCACTGATTCATTGATGACATTTGAAAGAATGGCTGACTTGATTTTATTAATACCCTCACGAATACGGTCAAATACAATGATCGTATCATTTAACGAATACCCAAGAATGGTTAGCATCGCCGCTAAGATATCAAGGTTTACCTCAACTTCAAAAAAAGAGATAGCACCTAAGGCAATCGAAACATCATGCACAAGTGCTACAATAGAAGCCAATGCAAAACGCCATTCAAATCGAAAAGAGACATAAAACAAGATACCAATGATAGCAAGTACCATCGCCATAATACCTTTTTCTCTTAACTCATTTCCAACCTTTGGTCCAACGATATCTACACGACGGATCTCAAAGTTTCCACTTCCTTTTAGTACCTCTCTTGCGATATCACCCATATCTGTTGTCACTGAAGAACTTGATGTTCTTACACGTATAACAACCTCATCTGCCGAGCCAAACTCAGAGATAGATGCACCATCAAACAGTGCATCTTTTGAGATCAATGTACGCATAGTGTCAATTGGAGCGACACCATCATACTTCACCTGGATAACTGTACCACCGGCAAAATCAATTCCGTAATTCAAGCCCTTAGTAAACAGTACAGCATATGAGGCAATCACAAGTGTCAAAGAGATCATCAAAGTAATCATCTTCTTAGACATAAAATCAAAAGTTTTTGTGTATTTAAAAAATTCCATATTAAACCTTTACCCCAAACCAGATACGCAGGTTTTTACTTTTTTCTATTCGAGACGCTAGCATCTCATAAATTCCATGCGTACCAAGGATAGCTGTTAGCATAGAAGCTAAAATACCAATACTCATCGTAATCGCAAACCCTTTGATAGCACCCGTTCCATATACGTACAGGACAACCGCTGCGATCAGTGTTGTGATGTTTGCATCTAAGATGGCTGATGTTGCGTTTTCATAACCCTGTTCTATCGCTTTACGTACAGACGTTCCCTCGTATAAGAGTTCACGTATACGCTCAGAGATAATAACATTTGCATCAACTGCCATACCAACGGTAAGTACAATACCTGCCATACCCGGAAGTGTTAAGGTCGCACCAAAGAGTGACATTACTGCGAGTAGAATAAACAGATTCGCTATCAATGCAATATTCGCAATCAACCCAGCTAATTTATAATACACAAGCATAAAGATAACAACCAGTATAAATCCACCGATCAAGGCAACAGAAGCTGCTTGAATACTGTCTGCCCCTAATGAGGGACCAACTGAGCGTTTTTCCATCAAATAAATCGGTGCAAGAAGGGCGCCAGAGCGAAGTGCAATAGCTAGATCTTGTGCTTCTTGAGGTGTATAACTTCCAGATATTTGCCCGCTTCCACCACCAATACGTTCATTAATACGTGGTGCTGAAAAGACCTTTCCATCTAAAACAATAGCAAGGTGATTTCCCACATTTTTCTCAGTAAAGTCACCAAAGATAGCGCCACCTTCTGAATTCAATGTAAAGTTAATCACAGGTTGATTTGTCTGCTGATCAAAAGAGACCTGAGCATTCGTAAGCATTGAGCCATCAAGGATCTGAATCTCTTTCATCAGATACTTCACCCCCGGCTGTGCAACGTCATCAAGGATAATATCACCATACTTAGCTGCTTCTGCTTGACTCATCTGATACACACGTGACTGTCTATCTTCATCAAGAGCCATCATCTGAAGGTAAGCCGCTCGTGAGATAAGCTCACGTGCACGCTGCTCTTCTTCAGCTGTTTTGATACCAGGAAGTTCCACAAGGATTTTTTCTTCACCCTGTTTAGCAACCGTTGGTTCAGCTAAGCCAAATTGATCTAAACGATTACGAATCGTCTCTATCGCTTGTTCAATCGACTGTTTCTTTGTCTTTTCTATTTCTAACTCAGAAAAACTCAACACAAAATCTAATTCCGTATTATCAACAACAAGACCTTCCGTCTTAGCAAGCATCTCTTTGATAGTAGGGACATCATCTTCATCCAAAAGTGAAAACTCTATACCTTCATCTAGGATAATAAGCGTGTCCAGAAGAATGTCATTTTTTCCAGTGAAGTATTTAAGACTTGCAGCGATAGACTTAAAACGTGCCTTAACAGCCTCTTCAGTTTTTACACCAAGAAGCATATGCAGACCACCTTGAAGATCAAGTCCAAGTGTGATTTGTGCACCTGTGTCACTTTTTGTCAATGTTGGTAAAGAAAATGCCAGACCAAAGGCTAAAGCAAGTGAGAAGATAACTACGCGGTAATTAAGCTTCATCCTCATACTTTCGTGCAATCGCATCTTTTGCTAAACGGGCTTCAGAACCTTTGTCTAGTGTTACCTTGAAGAAACCTTCTTCCACCTTGATAATTTCAACAATAAAACCACCTGTTGTAACAACCTTATCACCCTTAGTCAGGGCTGCAAGCATCTTTGTGTGCTCTTGTTGTTGCTTTTGTTGTGGGCGAATTATGATAAAGTACATAATCGCAAATAGTCCAACCATCATTACAATTGATTCCATTTGGTTCTTCCTTAAATTAAATTGCGCGCATTATAACTTAAGGCCGCCTCTAGAAAGCTTAGATAGAAGAGTGTGAAGAACAAAAAAAAATTTCTATCTACAAAATGCTTATATTACTAGGCTTTTGAAGCTTCCTCTTCATCTAAATTTACTTCTATAATTATTCTTAATTCAATATCATCATCTTGGACAGTATACAAAGCTTCATAAACATGAGAAAAGTCTTTGCTTATTCCCTTTTTAACGAACACTAAACTTATAGGTATATTGAAGTGTTATTGCATTTCCCATGTTATTTAAAATATTTTGAGCTGCACTGCTTCCTGGAGCCTTTGCATCTTTGATCAGATAATTTAAATCAACACGCGTTGGACCTTTAAAATGATAGGTCAGTCCAAGTGTTGTTGTTTTAAAGATTCTCTCTTTAGTAACTGAATTTGTCATATTATTCAACTCGTCATAGCGTATCATTGTTTCAATTTTTGGATACACCTCATAGGCTGCAGCAAGGTAGTATCCATAGGCTCTATTATTTTTTCCAGCTTCCATACTAAGATGCCAGTTTTCATAACCAGCAGTAGGATCAGCATCTTTAGGACCTGTAAATATCATCCCTTCTGCTCCTGCATATTCAGCTTCAAGACGAAGCCCGTCTTTAAAATATCTCAAGCCAGTTCCATATCGAATACGATCATATAAATTACTCTCATTATTTGCATTGAGTCTGCGTTTTCCTTCTTGATACCAAACATAGGTTTTGAAGTCTTCGTGATAATATCCTTTTCCCTTACCAAAGGAGTTTTCCAAGGCTAAATATCCGTACCCCGTGTAATGTCCACTATTTCTATTTTCCCATTTTATCCCAGAACCATTTCCTATCATAAGGGCATAAGACAGTGTCCAATCATCTTTCAATTTTAGACGATCAAATACTTCAATACCTGTATCTCTATAGGCACTCACAGAATGATCAGGTCTGCCAACAAAGGTTCCATTTGTATTGACATCTGCCTTATTTGTTTCAGGTATCTTTTCTAGGAGTAAGAATTCACTCATCTGCGTAAAAATAATAAAAGGAGATACAAAGCGAGCCTGAAAGCCTTCTTCACTTCCTGGATACTTGAACATACCAAAGCGTATATTTGCGTAAGGAATATGCCGTAGTGTCATCGAGGCATCAGTAAGATAAGTATGCTGTCTATGGCCTGCTGGATTGCTAATACCATTCTCGCCAAAATCAGTCAATAGAAAATAGTTTATTTTATTCTCATCATCAAGTACCCCCCGTAAACCTAATCGCGCACGAAAGAGTTGGAGTTGACTTTGCTTCTGTAGACTTGGTTTGACGTAAGCAAAGGCTGTCTTATTTATACCAGCCGCTTCAACAATATCAGAATAGTTTTTCTCATACTTCACTTGAGCAAACCCCCATAATTGAGGTGTTGAAAGCGAGTTGTTTATCTTAACCCCATCTTTCATGATTGTCTTAGGTTCTGTTCCTTGTATCATTAACCAATCACTTGCCATCAACTGTGAAAAACAAAGAATAAAAACACCAACTAACTGTTTCATACACTATCCTCTAAAATAATAAAATATGGACCTGCTTACTCAATTGCAGTAAATACCAACGCTTCAATATTTATAATTACACATTATACCAAGTCTAACAATATGTCTTCATTTTAAACGAAGTTTGTATAAATCGTGTATACTTTCAAAAACGAGAAACATGCTTATACTTAAAAAACTATTATCTTTATCTGAGCTATTTAACGCACTTCTTATAGCCTCATGTTTTTCTGCTTCACTTTATCTGTTTCATCTTGACATTACTTTTTATCTGTTAAATTCACTTCTAGGCTTATATGCATTTTATCTTTTGATGATTGCTGATAAAAAGGTGTTTGTACTTAGTGGTTTTTTCATTGGTCTTTTTTGGTTTTACTGGGTGGGGTTTAGTTTTAAATATTATGACATGAGTTGGGCAGTTCCACTTGTATCTCTTGGTTTCGCCTTAGGTTATGGGCTCATCTTTTGGCTTATGTCTTTTGCTTCACAGCCTTTAACACGTGCATTTGTGCTCTTTATCTTAAGTTTTTTAGAACCCTTTAACTTCAATTGGTTACAACCGGAACTTCTTTTTGTACATAGTTATTTTGGTGTTGAAAAATGGCAATATGCACTTATTCTCTTAGCCCTTGGACTCAGCATTCATTTCAAAAACAAAAAAGGCTATTTATTCTTATTCGCATTAATTCCTGCCCTTAGTTTTTCAACACAGACACATCAATCGCATCCCTTAAACATTTCAATTATACAAACGAATCTAGATCAAAACAAAAAATGGGACCCTCAATATCGCAACTCCATTGTTAACGATAATCTAGATGCCATTAAGCAAGCCATTAAGAATAAAAAAGACCTTGTGATTCTTCCTGAGAGTGCCTTTCCTATGTTTTTAAATCGTGAAAAAGAACTTTTGCACACGCTAAAAGAACTAAGTCGTGATATTTCCATCCATACAGGTAGTCTTTATTATGAAGATGGGCATAACTTCAATGCCTCTTACTTTTTTCAAGATGCAGATGTGAAGATCGCTAAAAAGATGGTGCTGGTTCCCTTTGGTGAGTATATACCACTCCCATCCTTTCTAGCACGCCCAATTAATAAGGCTATATTTGGAGGTGCTTCTGATTTCCTTACTGCATCCAAGCCAAGTGATTTTATGATCAAAGGTTATCGTTTCAGAAATGCCATCTGTTATGAAGCAACCTGCCATGAACTTTTTGAAGACTCTCCCGCTTTGATGATAGCAAGTAGTAATAATGCCTGGTTTACTCCTTCCGTAGAACCAACCTTACAACGTCTATTGATGAAGTTTTATGCAATAAAGTACAATACGATTATCTTACACTCGGCCAATAGTGCAGGCGGTGGTATTATCTATCCTTAGCAAATTATACTCAAGTAAAGTACTAAAGTTTAACTCCCTCTTATATTCTAAAAGCTATTATTAGCCATCAAAGTATTAGGATTTTCAATGAAAATAGCAAATAATGTCACCGAACTTATTGGTAATACGCCCCTTGTACGCCTCAATAAGGCTTCTGAAGAAACAGGCTGTACAATATTAGGAAAATGTGAGTTCATGAACCCGACCTCTTCGGTCAAGGATAGAATTGGTTTCAATATGATCAATACTGC
This sequence comes from Sulfurimonadaceae bacterium, assembly GCA_041559595.1. Classification (GTDB taxonomy): domain Bacteria; phylum Campylobacterota; class Campylobacteria; order Campylobacterales; family Sulfurimonadaceae. Next base: position 18,315 of record JBFFDB010000001.1, on the reverse strand, counting down.
CTTGGAAAGTGGAAAGATAAATCAAGATACAACTGTGATCGAGCCTACAAGTGGTAATACAGGTATCGCACTTGCCTCTGTATGTGCTGCTCTTAATTTAAAGCTGATTTTGACGATGCCAGAATCGATGAGTATGGAACGTAGAAACCTACTTAAGGCACTAGGTGCCGAGCTTGTTCTAACACCCGCAGCCTTAGGTATGAAGGGTGCCATAGATAAGGCAGAAGAACTTCATAATGAGATTGACAACTCACATGTCTTACAACAGTTTCAAAACCCTGCAAATCCAGATATTCACCGCCGTACTACTGCCTTAGAGATTCTAAATGACACGGATAAAAAGATTGATATATTTGTAGCTGCAGTAGGCACAGGCGGATCGCTTACGGGTGTTAGTGAAGTCTTAAAAGATACTCTACCTTCTGTTGAGATCATTGCCGTTGAGCCGACAGATTCTCCTGTTCTTTCAGGAGGAAAACCAGGACCACACAAGATTCAAGGTATTGGTGCTGGATTTATACCAAAGAACCTTAATACTCAGATTTATGGTGAAGTGATTCAAGTTACTAATGAAGAAGCAATGTCAACAGCCAAGGCCCTAGCTCGTGAAGAAGGTCTATTAGTAGGTATTTCTGCTGGTGCAAATGTTTTTGCTGCCAAACAGATAGCTTCACGTCCACAAAACAAAGGCAAGACTATTGTCACGATTCTTTGTGATACCGGTGAACGCTACCTTTCTACAGCACTTTTTTCTCAAGACTAATGCGTCTATTAGAGACTATTCATATTGTTGATGGAAAAGCTCTTCATCTTGAGTACCATCAACAACGCCTTGAGTATTCTCGTAAGACCTTAGGACTCTCTTCATCTCTTGTGATATCATTAGAACCACCCCAAACAGGTGAATTTAGATGTCGTGTTTTGTATAAAGATATCATAGAAAAAGTCGAGTATATTCCTTACCAACAAAAAGCAATCCACTCTTTTAAACTCATCCATTCTCACATTGATTATGATTTAAAGTTTGAAGACAGATCTGCACTCAATCATCTTTTTCAAAATAAAGAAGATGCAGATGAGATTATCATTATAAAAAATGATCTTATAACTGATACCAGCATAGCCAACCTTGCTTTTTATGATGGGAAAGAGTGGCTTACCCCAAAGACTCCACTGCTAAAGGGCACCACACGCCAAAGGTTACTTGATCAAGGGAAGATTGTGTGTAAAGATATTCATTACAAAGATATACATCGCTTTTCTAAAATAGCCGTGATGAATGCTATGACAGATTTTTACATTATAGAAGATGCTATAATTTCGTAAATATACTACACTCAAGGCTAGACATGTTATATGATGTACTCAAAGACCGTTCCTACGCAGATCTCATGCAAAAACATATCGTGGACCTCTTAAGTCATTTATTTGAAAAAGACCAAACCTTTGGTATCTTATGTAAGATAGAAACACTTAGTTTTTCGCCTGAGCTACCTAGTGAAATCACCTCTGAATTTCGTCCAATGACTCTTTTCTTTCTTGCTGGTTATACCTTTGAAAGTGCTCGTATTGAAAATGGGAATCTTATTTTTGAAGCAGGCTTTGGTTCTGACAATCTTGGCAGTGTAGTCACAGCTCCTCTTTTAGGTATTATGCAGATCATTATTGATGAGACGCCAATATTCGTAAACCTCGCTTCTCCATTAGAAACAAAAAATACAAAACCAAAAAACAATGATGTCTCGCCAAGTGGTCAAAGATCATCAATGGAAGCATTACTTTCTAATCCTGAAAATCAAAAGTTTCGTAAATAATTAAAAAGTTTATAATGAAGATGTCGAAAGAGAAAGCGGTCTAAGCCAAGGGCTTAGGCCTAAGAAGTTATACTGAACGAATACCTAATAAAAAGTTTACAACATTATCAATAAAAGCATCATGTTTACGATCTTTTGTATACGCAATATAGAACTTACGAGCTATACGATAGCCCTTAATACGGCCTTCATAAATACGACCTGCAGCAACATCATCAGCCAGTACATGACGTGACATTACAGATACAACTGGGCGAGCCGCAGATGGATCAGCATGAGTAATAGACTCTTTAATCGCTGTTGGACTAGCAACAACACCAATTACATTAAAGCTGGAGCACTCTACACCAATCTCTTCAAATACTTCTGAAGTCAGTTTACGTGTATGAGAGTTTTCATCTCTACAAATCCAGTCAAACTTATACAGGTCTTCACGCTTTAACTGCTTAGGAATAGGCTGGTTAGAGAAGATAACTAGTTCATCCTCTAACCATTCTCTATATACAATCCCCTCTCTAAATACTGCTGATTCAATTAATGCGATATCAATCTTTTTGTCTTCAAGCTGATCGATAATTTCTTCAGAGTTACCTACACGAAGGTAAACTTCATTATCAATCTTTTCTTTTATCTTTTGAATTTGTGGTGGAACAACATAGTTTCCAATTGCAAAAGAAGCACCTAGAACAAAGGTAAATTCTTTGTTGATAATTTTCAATAACTCTTTTTCAGATGAAGCAATTGATTTTTCTAAACGAATAGCGATACGGTGAAGGTCTTCACCCTCTTTTGTCAGTTTAATACCATTTTTCTTACGCTCAACAATCTTTGTGTCTAGATAATCTTCAATAAACTTGATTTGTTGTGTAACAGCAGGTTGAGATATTCCTAGCTTAGCTGAAGCCTTAGAAAAACTCTTCTCTTTAATAACTGTTAAAAAAGTATTTAATTTTGCAAAATCTTTTAACATAATAATTCCTATAAGATATTTTAATAAAAGTATAGCTCAAAACAGTAAATATTGCAATACTTTTGTAAGAATTTATTTAAATTTAGTTATAATGAATATAACTATAGCAATGTCACTCAACACCTTTATTTAAATAAGGGAACACATATATTTAGGTACGTAAATGCAAGATATTTTTCAAGGTCTTAACGAAGCACAAAGTGAAGCTGTTAAAAAGATAGATGGTCCTATGCTTATACTTGCAGGTGCAGGTAGCGGCAAGACAAAGACGATTACCTCAAGGCTCGCTTACCTTTTAGACGAAGTCGGTATTCCTGCAGCAAACACACTAACGCTTACCTTTACAAATAAGGCTGCAAAGGAGATGCGTGAACGTGCACTTTCTATGATCAAGCCTACTTCATTCCCCCCTCTTTTATGTACCTTTCATAAGTTTGGACTGCTTTTTTTAAAATTTCATATTCATAGACTGGGTAGAAAGAACAACTTTGTTGTTATTGATACGGAAGATAAAAAACGTATTATCAAAAAGTTTAATTCTGAGGTTCCGTTGCCGCTTATTGCAAGTGAGATATCGCGTTATAAAAATTCTCTCTTAACGCCAAGTGAGGCGTATGCTCAAGCTGAACTTGAAAACTATAAGGCTATTGCAAAAATATATGAGCAATACGAAGCACATCTACATGAAAACAATCTTGTCGACTTTGATGACTTACTTGCCTTGACCTATAAACTTCTTTATGAGAATGAAGACCTCGCTAAAGAAACCAGCGAAAAATATCAGTATATTATGATTGATGAGTACCAAGATACGAATGAGTTACAATTCAGACTTCTAAAAAAGCTTTGTACCTCCCATAATAATCTCTGTGTTGTTGGTGATGACGATCAAAGTATTTATGGCTGGCGTGGAGCCAACATCCGAAATATTATCGAGTTTGATAAAGACTTTGATGATACCTATGTCGTTAAACTCGAAAACAATTACCGTTCAACTGAACCCATCTTAGAAGCAGCCAATTCACTGATAGAACATAATAGAAATCGTCTAGGTAAAAAGCTTGTCTCTACAAAGGGCAAGGGAAAAGATGTCACTACAATGTCTTCTCATGATGAGGGAGAAGAAGCAAATAAAATAGCCAATGCTATTAGCGAGCTTCTTACCTCTGGTGTAAAAGCAGATGATATTGCTGTACTTTATCGTATTAATGCATTATCACGTTCTCTTGAAGAAGGTCTAGCGCGTCATCGCATCCCCTACAAGCTTGTTGGCGGACTTCGTTTTTATGATAGAGCTGAGATAAAGGATCTTATCTCGTATCTACGCGTTGTCACAAATGTACATGATAGCTTTTCTCTTAAACGTATTATCAATAAACCTAAACGCGGTTTAGGCAAGGCGACCATTGATAAACTAGAGATCGTTTCTATGCAGGCTGAAAAATCTATCTTTGAGTTTATTGACACCTCTTCTATAACTGAGCTTGAAGCCCTTATTAAAAAGAAAAACACAACAACAGTTAAAAAACTCGTCGAAGATATCAAGTTTGTTGCAAAAGCTGCACAAGAAGCAAGTTATGAACTTATCGACTTACTCGAAGAGAGCTTTAAAATAAAGTCTATTTATGAAAATATGCCTGATTCTTATGACCGGCTAAGTAATATTGATGAGTTTTATGGTCTTTTTAGAGACTTCATAAAACAAAATCCATCGACAAGTCTAGATGAGTTTTTAAATGAGCTTACCCTTCAAAGTGACCAAGATCAGGTTGAAGGTGAAAGTATTTATATCATGAGTATTCATGCCTCTAAGGGTCTTGAATTCAAACATGTTTATATCATTGGTCTGGAAGAAGGCTTCTTACCACTCATTGGTGATGGAAGTGATACTGAAGAAGAGAGACGCTTGGGTTATGTCGCTATTACTCGTGCGGAGTCTGAGTTGACTATGAGTCATGTAGCGAGTAGATTTTATAAGGGACGTCGTACTGAGCTTAGTAAAAGTCGTTTCTTTAAAGAAGCCGGCTTATGCGAAGGTTCGTTTATCTTAGAAAAAAGCACTTCATTTAAAAAAGGTGACCTAGTCAGGCATAAGATTTTTGGAGCTGGGCGCATACTTGGTGTGAGTAAGGCCGGAAAAGACTTCAAGCTCAAAATTAACTTTGGTGGGAGTCATAGAGATATCCTTTCCTCATTTGTTGAAAGATTATAGTGAATAAAATATTTGTCGCATACAAACCAACAGGACTCAGTTCTAATCAATTTCTAGGTCGCCTAAAGCGTAAGTATAAGGTCAAAAAAGCAGGTTACTCAGGTACATTAGATCCTTTTGCAAAGGGTGTACTCATCATCGCCTTTGGTAACTTTACACGTTTTTTTCGTTTTTTAGACAAGGCTCCCAAGTCTTATAGAGCAACACTTTGGTTAGGTGCTGAATCTGATACCTTAGACATTGAACATGTCACTGACCCTCAAATCATTGAGCCTTTTGAGGAAGAAAAGATTGTGAGTATACTTCAAAGCCTTAAAGGTGAATTAGAATATGCACCGCCTATATTTAGTGCAAAGAAGATAGATGGTGTGCGTGCTTATGACCTTGCACGTGCAGGTGAAGAGGTTGTACTTAAAAAAATCAAGTCAACAATATATGATATTAAACTCAATCACTACTGTCATCCTTTTGTCACGTTTGAAGCTACTGTAAGTGAAGGAACCTATATTCGTAGTCTTGGAGAAATGATTTCAAAAAAACTGGGTGTTCATGGTTCTTTAAGCGCGTTAGAGAGACTAAGAGAAGGAAGCTTTAGCTATAATAATGAAAATCCTATCTCTCCCCTAGATGCCCTTAGCATGGAGCGTATCTCCTTTGACGGGGATATAAATGATATCTGGCTAGGTAAAAAGATAGAAGTTGAAAAACTCAGCACAGACAAAGATGGTGTTTACCTTCTGCATGATGACACACTCGCAGCTGTACTTGAGATAAAAGATAAAAAAGTCTCGTACTTATTAAATAAGGTTGATTTATGCTAGTACTTTCGCGTAAACTTGAAGAAGCTATTTGGCTAGGCGACAATATCAAAATAAAGATAATGGGCATTGAAAAAGGCACTGTTAAAATCGGTATTGAAGCGCCTGCTGATATCACCATCTTACGCGAAGAACTAAAGATTGCCGTGGCAGATTCAAATAAACAAGCCTCAGCACCAAGTGCTCAATTTTCTGAACTTCAAGCCCTAATGAGTCAACTAAAAAAATGAGACAAACGAGAATAGTCTGCAAAATTGAGAGTATAAATTGAAAAAGTACAAGGCATATGCCAAGGTCAATATTTTCTTAAAAATCACAGGTAAACGCGGAAACTATCATGAAATTTTTTCACGTTTTATGAAGCTTCCTCATCTATATGATGAACTGTCATTTGAACCTAAAGACACAAGTGGTTTCATCTTATATGGCGACTTTGATTGTGAGACCAAACAAAACACAATTTATAAGGCATATAAAGCCCTTCAAGACGCTACCCAATCTGATGCCTTGGCTAAATTAATCGATACCTATGCTATTCGTGTTAAAAAGAACATTCCTTCTTTTGCTGGTCTAGGTGGCGGTAGTTCTGATGCTGCATGTTTTTTAAAGATGTGTAACAATACCCTTGATCTTGGACTAAGTCTACAAGAACTTTCGATCATCGGTTCCAAGGTAGGTGCCGATGTGCCTTTTTTCATTTATGATTATGCTAGTGCAAATGTCTCAGGTATTGGAGAGATCGTAGAACGTTTTGATGAAGAGCCCCTGAACCTTGAGACTACAACACCAAATATAGACGTGTCAACACCTCAAGTTTATCAGACTTTTAGAGAAAACTTTTACAAAGAATTAGGCCCTGAAGAACATGCAAAACTAAGTATAATGTCATCAAAAGATATATTGGACACCTACTCTATATCAGAAGCAAATGACCTATTTGAACCTGCCTTACAGCTTTATAGTAAGCTCAAAGACTCTTATCAAAAGGGTTGGTTCTTTTCTGGAAGTGGAAGCACTTTTTTTAGACTTAATAAGGACAACTAAAATGGGTGAGACAATCGCCAAAAACAAAAAAGCTTATCATGATTACTTTATAGAAGAAAAACTTGAAGTAGGACTTGAGCTTATGGGATCTGAGGTCAAAGCCTTACGTGCAGGAAAAGCTCAACTCAAAGAATCCTATGTTCGTTTTATCAAAGGTGAATTATTTTTAATGAACTCACACATTGGTCTGCTTGATACTACGCATACGTATTATCGACATGATGAAAGACGGGTACGTAAACTTCTACTACATAAAAAGCAGTCTGCGAAATTTGCAAAGGCTGTAGAGAGAGATGGAATGACTATAGTCTGCCTTAGTCTTTATTTCAACCACAAAAACATGGTTAAGGCACAGATTGCCGTGGCTAAGGGTAAGCAACTTCATGACAAACGTGCTGACTTGAAACAAAAAGACATGAAGCGTGATATTGCACGCGCCATGAAAGAGCACTAAGGTGAGACTAACTCAAGAACAGCTAAATACCTTTGAACAAGATGGCTTTCTACTACTTAAAGACTTTGCCTCACATGAGACCTGTGATGAGATACGAAAGAAAGCTATAGAGCATTTAGATAAGGGTATTGAACCTATAGAAAGCGAAGCTGAGTATCAACAAAAAGACAGTTATGGCTCAACAATACGACGCTTACGTCAGGTATATGATAGAGAAGAGATATTTTCCCAGTGGATGACAAATAAAGAGATTCGTCCTATCTTGGAGCAGCTCTTAGGTGAAAAGCCGTGTTTACTGCTAGCACATCACAACTCAATCATGACAAAGCTTCCTCAAAAAAGCTCTATCACCTCTTGGCATCAAGACATACGCTATTGGCATTATCAAAATGACAACCTTATATCTGTGTGGTTAAGTCTAGGAAATGAGTCTTTAGACAATGGTCTCTTAGAATTTATTCCCGGTTCGCATAAGATGAGATTTTTGCCTGAGCAGTTTGATGAACGTTCTTCATTTAGAGATGATTTAGCACTCAATCAAGAGACTATAGCTAAACGTGTGCATCACAACCTAGACAAAGGTGATGTCATTATCTTTCATTCAAAAACATTGCACTACGCTCATCAAAACAAGACAGATGAGCCAAAGATATCTTTTGTATACTCTCTAAGAGGTATTTCAAATTCTCCTATTGCAGGTACTCGTAGTGATTTTAAAGAGATCCCTTTAGACTAATCATGAAAGTACTTATTGAGTTTTCAATTATCCTCTTCTTTTATCTATTAGGAGAAGCTATCTCTTATCTTCTTCCTTTTAGCTTTTCAGGGGGTATCATTGGTATGATTCTTCTGTTTCTTGCCTTACTTTTACAATGGGTCAAACTCTCAAAAATCAAGACTGTCAGTGCCTTCTTTTTACGCTATATGCCCCTGTTCTTCATACCCGCTGGTGTCAGTGTCATAAACTCTTACTCCTTGATCAGACTAGAGATACTACCAATTATCACTACGCTTTTTCTTTCAACGATTTTGGTTATTTCTCTTACTTCCTTAATTGTCGACTTCTTTGTTAAAAAGGTAGAACATGATTGAGCTTATTACCCAGCCCTTAGTAGGTTTGATCATGAGTATATCTTTGGGTGGCTTTTTTTGGTGGCTAAAAGGTTACCGTAAACTTAGATGGATCAATCCTCTTTTGTTTAGTGCCGTGAGTATTATCTTTATTCTTCAAATCACACAGATACCCTATGAGGTTTATAAAATAGGTGCTGATATCATTCACCTCTTTTTGGGACCGATCACTGTCATATTAGCTGTTCCATTATACGAGCATAGGTATGACTTACTTAGACACAAGATAGCGATCTTCAGTGGAACAGTTCTAGGCTCTTTGAGTGCGCTTAGTGCTGTTTATATTCTTGGAAATGCTGTTGGTCTCTCAGAGCTTTTCATTCACTCTTTAATGCCAAAGTCCACCACTACACCTATTGGTATTTCAGCATCACATATGCTAGAGGGTATTATTGGTTTGACCGTCTTGAGTATTGTTATTACGGGTATTTTTGGCGCACTGATTTCGCCTATCGTCTTTAAACTCTTAAAAATAAAAACAGATATTGCCAAAGGTATTGCTTTGGGAACGACCTCTCATGCGATTGGAACAGCAAAGGCTTATGAGATAAGTCCTTTGTCGGGTGCTATGAGTGGATTAAGTATTGCGCTGTCAGGAGTTGTGAGTATTTTTTGGATACTCTTATACACACTGTTATAAAGAATAGACTCTATTTTTACCAGATTCTTTCGCTCGATACAAAGCATCATCTGCACGTTTAAACCAAGTCATTTGGGTATCATTCTCTTTGGTCACTGTAACACCAAAACTTGCCGTTATATTCTCTCTTAGATCAAACTCATAAGCATTTAAAATCTCACACATCTTTTGTGCTACATAGACGGCTTTGGCTATATCTGACTTGGGTAATAAGACTGCAAACTCTTCCCCACCCCATCGTGCCAAGGTGTCACTTTCACGTAGTTGTGCTTTTAAAAGCTTAGCAATAATTTTCAAGATCTCATCACCCATAAGATGACCATATCTATCATTGATCTCTTTAAAATTATCGATATCACAAATGATTAAAGCCGATACTGTTTCATATCTATCATATTCACTTAAACGTTGATTTGCAACCTTATCAAAATACATTCTATTATTTATCTGTGTCAAGGTGTCTTTTACAGAGGCCTCTTCCAACTTGACTCTTTGCGTCACATCTTGCTGAAAAATCAAAAAACCTATATGCTCATTATCTTCATCATTTTCCATAACAATATGTGTATCAGCCCAATAAGGTGTCCCATCTTTTTTGCGACATTCGACTAAGCCTTCAAAATGCTTGTCTTTTAATAAAGAATTAAATAGTTCAGTATCAAGACATTGCTCATTTTCCCTCTTACAAAAACCTGTAAAATAAGAGCCTACAAGATATTGATATGAATATCCAGTGAAAGAGAGATGTGCGTCATTGACATGAATAAGTTTTCCCTCTTTATCCGTACGCAAAATTAAAAAGTATTTATCAACTAACGCATTCGTTGTCTTTAATGATGTGTTAAAGCGTTCCAAGTCCGCTTTGTAGCGTAATAAGACGAACTGCGTATAATTCAATATGTAGGTTTCAAAAGCCAAGACAATGATTAAGGCTAATAAAACATCAGAATGATAGTTTGCATATATAATAGAAAGTTTCAGTAATACACTTACACTGAGAATTACTCCGAGTAATAGACCTATCCAGATAAAGGCAGTTTTTTTATGCAGCAAGAAAAGTGCTACGAGAGGAAAAAGAAAAAAGAAGAAAAAGGCACTATTTGCATAACTTCCATACACCAAGGCAGTTACGTGTAACAAAAACAAAGAAAAGACAACTAAATGTTTTGCTAATTTCTTATATATACCTCTACGCGAGCAATACATACAAAACGTCAAAATAATAAGTATACCTGCATTGATCACAGCAGATTCACTCGAGCCATGTGCATAATTAAGGTAAGTAAAAAAAACTAAGAGAGGAAAAGTATAAAGATAGAGATAATATATAAAGTTTGCTTCATACCCATGTGCCGATGTATATAGATTACTGAGTTTATTCATATGTCTTTTGTAATTGATAAATTTCTATATTATTGTTTTTAATATAGGCTTGGAGCTTCGATGGTGGAATGTCGATAAACTTTTTAAATGCTTTGTTCATATGAGATTGATCAAAGAACTCATGTTCAAGTTCCATATAATCATATCCATTGACAATCAGATCTTTGAAGATATCACAAAAACGTATGATCTGGATAAACTCTTTGGCTGTATACCCTGTCATCTTTTTAAAATCTCTTTCTAAGGAGGTGCGGCTGTACTCAAATTTTTCCAAGATATCTGAGACATTAACCCTATGCATGTTCTTATTAATATGCTCAATAATACTTTCTATTACTTCATAATTATTCTCAAGAGGAGAAGCTTTTTCTTTAAGGCTTAAAAGCCCATTTTCTATATAAGCGATCTGTTCATCTACACCATCTATTTCATATAGTTTTTCAAAACTAACACCTGTTGGTTTTAAACAATCTTCAAAAAACATATAGCCTTCATCATTTATTCTACTGTCATAAGAAAAGAGGTGATTACACGCGGTTGGAGACAACTCAACGCCAAGAAGAGGAAACTGTAATTGTGTCCCGTCACATATACCAAGGTGCACAATATTGTTGACCTTGGTGACTATAGAAAGATCTTTAGGCAGTGCATGTGTATCTTCATTTGAATCATATTGATGTAAAAATATATCTATACCGGAATTAAAAAGAATGAGTTTACCCGTGTTAGGAAGTATCCATAACTTTTCATAGTCTTCTAAAGACTCAATAACAATATAGTTTTTTACAATGTTTACAAGTTCATGTCTTGCTTCGATAAAAGATATTTTCACGATTCCTACACGCCCTGTATATTAATTGGGTAAGTATAATTGATTACGAGTTGATTACATAGTAAAAATCCACCAAGAGGGGAATTTGATATAAGAAGTTACTTGTTATTAGAAAGTATTATAAAAAGGAGAAAGAGAAGTCAGAATTTAATGATAAAAACCCCTGTATAGGGGGCTTTTCTTAGTGGAGGTCTCTCCAAATTTGTTTTTTCCAAAGGAAGGCAACAATAACAAAGAAGATCATGTAGATCATCACATACATTCCAACTCTGTTACGTTCTTCAGCCTTGGGATCACCTGCTTCTTCCAAGTAAGCAATTACTTTTTCAGCAGATGCTGCATTGACACCAACACGAGGCATAGATGTTCCAAGTAAAAGTTGTTGAGGATCTTCTACAAAGGCAGCAATATAATGTGCTCCACGAGAACGAATATACATAGACAAATCAGGAGGAAGTTTCCCCATATACCCTGTAATACCTTCTTGGGCATCAAGATGTTTGATATCAAAGGCCATCTCATCACGTCTGTCTTTGAAAGTCGGTTTTGTTCCCGTTATCGTCCAGTTGTTATAGCGTACATCGTGACAACGTCCACATGCATCTTGAAAAGCTATCTCAGGAGTAATCTCCTCTTGCTTAGGCGCAACTGACTCCATGTACGCGATAACATCAACAATATCTTTATCGGTTGTTACCATATACTTAACAGAGTCCATCTGGTGGTTACGTACGATTGAAAACTTATGATCTACATTTGAGGCCATTGCTGGGTCTTTAATAAGACCAATTAAATAATGACGGTCATATAAAGCACCAGCTGTCTTAAGCGGTGGTGGAACAACTCCACCCATAGGAGCTGCACCTTCCATGTGACAACCTGAACAGTTTGCATATACTGCTTCACCTGCAACTGGGTCACCCTTAAGTGCTGCGATACGTTCGACGTCTGCCCAGAAAACTTTTTTAGCATCACGTCTAGTTTCAGCCGTTTGCATGTCTGCATTCAACATACTAAGCTTCTTTGCATCAGGTTTTTCTTTTACTTTTTCAACTTCAATATCTTTTCTGATCTTTGAAATCTTATTATCAACTTCAGCAATGTCTGAACTACCGCTGTACTTGAAACCTTCGATCTCTACATGTGGATGCATCTGTCCATGAGCAAAAGGCTCAACTAACCAGTATGTTAGAAGTGAAAAGGCAACAACAACGCTTAAAATAAACAGTTCTTTTTTCATCTATTGTTCCTTATAATTTTTTTTCAAATTTTGTGATAAATGGAAGTGCTATCCATAAAGCAAAGAACACTAATGCAGCGACTAGACCGATTGTATTCCAAGCGCCTTCAGGAGGAAGTTTACCCATAGCTGTTAAGACAATAAGGTCAACTACCATAATCCAAAACCAGATAGCAAAAGGACCACGGCGATTAGCCGGAGCCACATTTGGACTTCTGTCCATAAATGGAAGAGCAAAAAAGATAACCTGAGCGATAGCAAAGGCTATTAGACCAAGATCTTTAGAGAATGGACGTAAGATCTCATACGACCATAAGAAATACCACTCAGGGTAGATATGCGCTGGTGTTACAAGGCCATCTGCCGGATCAAAGTTTACAGGATCCATTGCAAAACCGTAGTTCCAAAATGTCAGATAGAAAAAGAACATCAAGAAGATAGAGACAACAAACATGTCCTTAGACATAAAGTCATTTGCAAAACGGATAACTTTTGAACCTGCTTTATCGCCATCTAAATATTTTTTAGACTCTACTTCAAAGTCAATCTCTTCACCGTCTTGGTTATTAACATGAGGAATACGAAGTGCTGCAAAGTGAATACCTATTAGCGCAATGATTGCTAATGGAAGTAAAAGCACATGAAGCATAAAGAAACGGTTTAAGAAAGCCTGACCCGGAACATAATCTCCACGAATCCACTCTACTACACCGTTAAGTTCTAAAGAACCAGCTGAGAAGAGATTAGTGATTACCATACCGGCCCAGTAAGACATCTGACCCCATGGAAGCATATAACCAGAAAATGCCTCTGCAGAGAAGGTAACAAATAAAAGCATACCCGAGATCCAAATCATCTCGCGTCCCTTTTTATAAGAACCATAATAAATACCCGTAAGCATGTGGATATAGATAATAAGAAAGACCACTGAAGCGGCTACTGCGTGGATATGTCTCCACAGCCAACCAAAACCAACTTCTTGCATGATCGTATAGTTTACACTATCAAAGGCTGTTTCTACGTTTGGCTGATAATACATAAGTAAGAAAATACCTGAAACTAATAATAGTCCAAAAGTGATGGCTAATACCATCCCCATTGCCCAAAGAAAGTTAATATTTTTAGGAATCCAATATTCAGATGCCATAACTTTTTCGACTTTTTCAATCGCTAAACGCTGATTGAGCCAGTCTTTAACAGATGTTGCTTTTTCAAAATGTGCCATAAATTCTCCTTCCCTTAAGCGACGACGCCGTCAGCTTTCATTTTTTGATATTCTGGACCTTCTTCACCAAGAAGAACTGTATTACCTGCGATCTTAAATGGAGGGATAACTAGAGGTGATGGAGGAGGTGATTTTGTCTGAACGCCTGAAGCATTGAACTCTCCACCGTGACAAGCACATTGAAAATCTTTTTTAGCTTCTCTGTACGCTGGAATACAACCAAGGTGAGTACATAGTCCAATAGTGATCATAAAATGACTTCCATTGATAATAATGTCACGAGCAAGATCTTCCTCACTTTGTTCAGCAACCATTTCTGCTGTTTTTTTCAACACAAAGATAGGTTTTCCACGCCATTTTTCTACAACAAGTTTATTTTCTTCTATAGAAGAGATATCAATCTCTGTAAAACCAGCTGCTTTTACACTTGGTAGTGGATCCCAAGACTGCTTCATGGCGACTAAAGAACCTACAGCCCCAACACCAGCAACAGCACCAAATGCCTTGCCCATAAACCCACGTCTGCTTGATTTTTCCATTATTTCTCACTTTGTATAAGTTACGTTCCAATAATTTATCACACATTTATTAATTTTAAATAAAAATTTTAATTACCAGCATGAAAATTTACTGACTCATAATACTTGATAATGAGTTAAATAAGAATTAATTTTAATGTTTTTTCAAAGATATCACTCTGTTTATATAGTATTTTTTTTGCGAAGCTTGTAATGATGTCAAGTACCTTTAATTGACTGCTTAAGATTATTTAACTATTTATTTATACAAAAAGTAAAAATGTGAAGTAATCTTGTGTTCTATAGTTAGTTTAAATGTATTTACATATAGTTTACATAAGACAAACACTATGAGGTGAATCATGTCCAAGCTAACAGAAGTCGATAGTGTCGTTATTAGGTTCTCAGGTGACTCTGGGGATGGAATGCAACTGACAGGAACACAGTTTTCAAATACCTCGGCAATCATGGGAAATGACATTGCAACCTTCCCTGACTACCCAGCGGAAATAAGGGCACCTCAAGGAACCATTGCCGGTGTATCTGGATTTCAGCTTCACTTTGGCTCGAAAGAGATCTTTACCCCTGGTGATGAAGCTGATATGCTTGTCGCCTTTAACCCTGCTGCACTTAAAGTCAATCTAAAAGACCTTAAAAAGGGAGGTACTATCCTTCTTAACACTGATGCCTTTACGGAGAATAAGATTGCAAAAGCTGGTTATGAGATCAACCCTCTTGAGACTAATGAACTTGATGGTTATCAACTGATTAAAGTCCCTATTGATTCTCAGACACTAGAGGCATTGAAAGAAATTGATTTAGATACAAAAAGTAAAAAACGGTGCAAGAACTTTTATGCACTTGGGATGACCTACTTCTTGTATCATAGAGAAATGCAGACCACTCTCAATTGGATCAACCTAAAGTTTAGCGATAATCCAGAACTGAAAAAAGCCAATGAAACAGCGATGAAGGCCGGTGCAAACTTTGCTGAAACACTTGAAGCAGTTGTCTCTACCTACAAAGTCTCCAGCGCAAAGGTCGAGCCGGGGAAATACAGACAGATCAATGGCAATACCTCTACAGCATGGGGATTTATCAGAGCAGCACAAGCGGCCAAGCTTCCATTATTTCTGGGAAGCTATCCCATTACTCCTGCTTCAGACATCCTACACGAACTATCAAAATACAAAGAGTTTGGTGTTAAGACATTTCAAGCCGAAGATGAAATAGCCGCTATTTGTACTTCCATCGGTGCAGGACTCACCGGTTCACTGGCTATCACGACCTCATCCGGACCGGGAATCGCGCTTAAAGGCGAAGCTATTGGACTGGCTATTAGTTATGAGATGCCACTCGTTATTGTTAATGTTCAGCGGGGAGGTCCTTCTACAGGGCTTCCGACCAAGACCGAACAGTCAGACCTTTACCAAGCCCTGTTTGGAAGAAATGGCGACTCTCCCCTTATCATTGTCGCGGCATCCAGACCTAATGACTGTTTTCATATGGCCTATGAAGCCAGTCGTTTAGCCCTTGAACATATGACACCTGTTATGCTTCTAAGTGATGGATATGTGGCCAATGGTACAGAGCCATGGAAGATTCCAGACGTCGATACACATTATGCTAACATCAAACACAAGATGATGGACCCAGAACAAAAGCAAGCGCAAGACTGGAGCTGGATAAAAAGAGATCCACAAACCCTTGTACGGGACTGGGCTATTCCCGGAATGGCTGGACTGGAACACAGGATAGGTGGTCTGGAAAAGGATTATGACACGGGTAATGTATCGTATGATCCTGCCAATCACCAAAAGATGTGTACTGTCAGACAAGAGAAGGTAGCTAAAGTAGCGGATAACATCCCCTTGCAAGATGTCGAAGGGGATGAAAGTGGTGAGCTTCTAGTTATCTCATGGGGTGGGACATATGGCTCTGTTGAAATGGCAGTAAGAGCACTTCAAAAAGAGGGAAAAAAAGTTTCTCTCATGCACTTGCGTTATATCAATCCCATGCCGCGTAATGTCAGTGATGTCATCAAGAACTTTAAAAAGGTCATTGTCCCTGAACTCAATATGGGACAGATGGTGCATGTTATTAATGCTAGATTTAATTGTAATGCCCTTTCATACAATAAGGTTGAAGGACTACCTTTTAAAATATCAGAACTTAAAGAAGCTTTTAGCAATGCACTAAAGGAGGCTCATAATGACTGAAAATAAAAATCTAGACTATACAAAAAAAGACTTTGTCAGTGATCAAGAAGTAAAATGGTGCCCAGGATGCGGAGACTATGCCATCCTCTCAGCCATACAAACGGCCCTAAGCAAGATTGGCAGAAAAAAAGAAGATATCGTCTTTGTCTCGGGAATTGGTTGTTCTTCACGCTTTCCTTATTATCTAAACACCTATGGATACCACACCATTCACGGTAGAGCTACTGCTGTTGCTTCGGGTGTCAAGACTGCCAACCCAGATTTAAGTGTCTGGGTTATCACCGGTGATGGTGATAGTCTTTCCATCGGTGGCAATCATCTTATTCATGCGCTTCGAAGAAATATTGACATGAATATTGTTTTGTTTAACAACGAGACTTATGGTTTAACGAAAGGACAGTACTCTCCCACAACGAAACAGGGTAAGGTCACAAAGTCCACTCCTTACGGCTCTTTAGATAGACCCTTTAGTCCTGCTAAGCTTGCTTTTGGAGCGAGTGCGACCTTTATCGCACGTACCTTGGATGCTGATTCCAAGCATATGCAAGAGATTATGCTTGAAGCAGAAGAACACAGAGGGACATCTTTTATCGAGATACTACAAAACTGCGTTATCTTCAATGATGGCTGTCATGCTGAGTTTACCGATAAAAAAAGCCGACCTGAGCATTCCCTTATGCTTACAGATCAAGAACCAATGATCTTTGGAGATGAGATAAAAAAAGGAATAATCCTTGATAACCTGACACTAAAAATCGTTCAATTAGGTGACAAGTACACGGAGTCAGACTGCCTTGTTCATGATAAGACAAATGAGGTGCTTGCATCACTGCTAGTCGCAATGGACCTCAACCCTCAAATGCCTAAACTGTACGGTGTTATATATTCGGTTAAAGATGTCATTTATAGTGATCAAGTAAATGAGCAGATCACTGAAGTGAAGGCTAAAAAAGGAGATGGAGACTTTAATAAGCTCCTTTACTCTGGGGAGACCTGGGAAATAAAATAAAAACAATTCAAACCTCTACAACTGGGCTATCAAACAACCCTATGTTCCTAGGTCTTTATCTCCTAGTGCTAAACAGAGTCACTTTTTTTGTTTTTTGCATCCATCTTGATATATATCTGTAAGATCTCAATTGCCGCTGGGGTTACACCTGAGATCTGAGAAGCAGCTTGAAGTGTTGGCGGATTGAACTTTTCAAACTTTTCAACCATCTCATTACTTAGACCCTTCACAATTTTAAAGTCAAAGCCTTCAGGTATCTTCATCTTTAACTGTTTTTTCATCTTATTAATATCTTGAAGTTGTTTCTCAATATAGCGTGCATATTTTGCATCGATCATGATCTGATTTTGTACATACTCGTCAAACTGTCCAATACGCGGTTCAAGTTTAAGAAGTTTTTCTAGGGTAAAGCTTTTTCTAGCAGCTATATTGATAGCAAGCGTTTTATCCGTAATGTGAAGTTCATCTATACTTTCTAAGAATTCAAGAAACTCTTTATTAGGTGTACATTCCGTCTCATTTAGATACTTGACACCCTCATCTATCTGTGCTTTTTTCAAGTCGACTGCAGCCTTAACCTCATCACTAATAAGACCAAGTTCATGCCCATATCCACTCAAACGTAAATCCGCTGATTCTTCACGTAAAAGAAGTCTATACTCGGCACGTGATGTAAACATTCGGTAAGGTTCTTTTGTACCCTTTGTCACAAGGTCATCTATCATAACGCCGATATAGGCCTCATCACGTCGTAGGATAAAAGGTTCTTTTCCTTGGTTTGCCAAAGATGCATTAATACCTGCCAT